>JAZRGJ010000001.1:0-6434 GCA_045644125.1 Eubacteriales bacterium
CTCGCGGAGCAATCTGCGCGCGGCTCGCTTGTGCAAGCACAGACTCGCTTGCGCTTGATTATGACCGGTAGCTCTAACCAACTGAGCTATTGGTCCAAATATTAAATTTTGTTTTACCGTCGTTCCGTTTAGCAACTGTTGTATTATATCAAATAAATATGTACAATTCTTTAACAAACGATGAACTAATTATAAAAATTGCATCGGGGATTTTGTTTTTAGATTTGAAAGAGGGCTTTATTGCCCTCTTTCATTTTATTGTCAGCTATAATAAATTACAGACTGGAAAGCGCCAAGCTCGGTTGTGTAATTCAATACTACCGAAATTACTCTGTTATTGCTGATAGTGAGCAAGAAGTTTACGTCGGCGTTGATTGCAGCGCCAAACACAGCTGCGGTGTTTTCTGCTTTTACGCTTGCGGAAAGAGTTCCGTTTTCTACGTTGTAGCTTGCAAACTTCGTTGAATCAAGATTGATATTAACGGATGCAACGCCGTCAAGCAATCCTGCAAACTCGCCGCCGTCGGAATAACTTCCGTCGGGGTTAAGAGTAATCACTTTCGCATAAGGAATAATATCTCTTGCATCGTCAAAATCGGGATTGAATTTTTCAATATAGTAATCTACGGTTGCGCTGCCGTCGGGATTGAATACCGTTTTAATTATCGACTTAAGAATTCCGAGATCGCTCGTCATAGTCGTTTCTACCGTTACTCGCGCGGCAGGAGTCTGATTTATAGCGGAGTTGAAATCCGCAAAGTCAGCAGGCTCGACAACGGGCGTCGGAACCGGGGTGTTCTTATCGCAAGAAACCACAGCGAGGGCCACAACGCATACTAAAAGTAATGCTAAAAACTTTTTCATTATTTTCTCCTTCCCCGCGATTATTTCTTAACGAGAGTTACTTCTTGGATACCGTAGGAATACTCTGTCGTTATCGTTACAGAAGCTTCGGGATATTCAATATCCTCATCCTCGGGGACGAGAATTTCCGTGTAAGAAATCTTAATACCGGTTATTACGGCTGAATCTGCCGTTATAACTACGCTAACGTCGCTCGTTATTTCGGCGTCGTCACCGAATACGGCTCTTGTGTCCTTCGCCTTAACGGTGAAGCTCAAGGTTTTAACGTCGCCGGCAACGTAGGTGCAATTCTGAAGCTTTGAAGCGTCAAGATTGATTGCAATAGAGCCTGCAGTAGGAGCGAAGTTATATCCCTCTTCGTCCCAGCCGCCGCCGTCATAGCGCTCGCCTTCTCCCTCAACGTACTCACGTGAGCCCTCGATGGGGTCGCCCATTATAGGCTTGATAACGTCGCCTGCGCCGCTCTCTACGCTCTGAAGAACTTCATAATTGTAGGTGTAAACGGTTGCTGTTCTACCGTCGTTGAGCGCTCCGGTTACAAGAGTTGAACCGCCATTCAAGGTTACGCTTCCGAGAACGGTTTTTTGTTCCGTTTCTACCTTGGTGGGCGCGCTTACGGAATAAAGCTTTTTAAATTCTTCGATACCTGCCGCAACGTCAGCTGCCGCATCTGCGCCGTCACCCGTTGAATCTGCGCCGCCTTTTTTGCACGATGTTATAGCGAATACACAGCAAAGCGCAAGAATAAGTGCTATTATTTTTTTCATTTTACCTACTCCTCCGCTTTATGAATAAGACGTATCTATTTTGAATCTTGCAGAATCGTTTTCGTAGCTTACGGTAAGTCCTGTAAGGTACGAGCCGTTCGTTCTTATTTCTATAACGACGTCGGACGTCGCATCAATAGACATTCCGAGAATTGCCGCAGCCGCTTCGGGAGTGAGGGTTGCCGTCAACTTGGTTTTAGTGTCGTTTATCGTATAAGAACCGAGAAGCTCTTTCGAAATATTAAGTTTGGGCTGATTTTCCGTTACGGCGGGAGCTTCTACAAACCAGTTAACGTTGTCGTGAGAGTATCTGCCGTTGGAAAAATAAACGGTACGAGGTCCTATGGTTGCAATGTTGCCGTCGATAGTAACGAAAGGATCGTTAACGTCTTCAAATTTTGCAACTCTGTTGTAGGTATAATCAAACGTGAAGTCACCGTTTTCCTTTATAGAAGTTTTGAAGCTTCCGTTAAAGGTTTTCTCTTCACCGTCTTCGTTGATATACGTATAGAATGTAAGAGTCATAATCTCCGTTGCCTTGGATGCCGCAACAACGTCAAAAAACGCCTTGTCGGGATCTTCCCCAGCTGCGCCAGGATCTTGAGTTGTTGCGCCCGTTTTATCACAAGACGCCATCAAGAGCGTACAGGAGAATACACAGCATAACGCGAGAATTAAGCATAGAATTTTTTTCATTTCCGTACCCGTGTGCCTTTCTTTGCGGTCAAAAGCGACCGACGCTAGACCAAAAATTAGTGATAGTTACACTATTATAATTATATTATATATTTTTTATCTTAAAAAGTCAAGAGATATATTTTTTAAAGCCTACGTCAGTATGCCGAAAATTGAGCATTAAAATTATTCAAAATCACCAAAGCTCGCCACGTTATAGCTCTTTGCAAATTCTTTCGTTATCGCAATAAGGCGCTTCAAGGCGGGCGAAATTATCTTGTCCTCTTTGATAGCTATCGCAAGAGTTCTCGATACTTCCGGCACGATTGGCACGAAAATTACGTTATCGCGGCGATCCTTTAAAATAAGCTCGGAGAGCATACTTATACCGAGGCTATGCTCAACCATTGAGATGATAGCGGGATCGTCAACGTAAGTTGGCGTTACGAAGGGCTTGACTCCGTTTTCCGCAAAAACCGCGCTTATATCATCGTCAAAGCCAAGACCGGGCATAAGGAATTTCGTTCCGTTAAATCCCGAAATCGGAAACTCTCCGTTTGACACGGGGTAGCCCTTGGGAAGCACGGCAAAAAATCTGTCACGCGCAAGAGCCGTCCATCTGAAATCGTATTTCGGGTTTTTCGAGCCGAAGCAGATGTCAAATTTTCCCTCTTCAAGACCGCCGTAAAGCTCCGTTACGGTGCCCGTTTGAATATTAACCGTAACGTTTGGAAATTCCGAATTGAATTTTTCGACTATCACGGGAAGCCACTGTCCCGCCATGCTGGAGAATGCGCCTATTCTTATAATGCTGTCACCGTAGGATTTAACGAGCTCAATCTCGTTAACGAGGTCGTCCTCGCACGCTACGAGCTGACGGATTTTAGGTATAATTCGCTCTCCGCCGGGGGTGAGCTTTATTCCGTAATATCCTCTCTGAAGAATGGAAAATCCAAGCTCGTCTTCAAGGGTGTTCATCATATGAGTAAGTCCCGATTGAGTATATCCGAGCTTCTGCGCCGCCGCAGAAAAGCTTCCCATATCAACAGCGGTTAAGAGCGCCTTGAATTTTGAAACGTTCATATTTAAACCGTCACTTTTCAGTTGTAGTCAAAAAAGCCTTCTCTGCAGAGAAGCTCTGCGATAAGCACAGCGCCGCCTGCCGCGCCGCGAAGAGTGTTGTGTGAAAGTCCTACGAACTTATAGTCGTAAACAGTATCCTCACGAAGTCTTCCGCAGGAAACGCCCATACCGCCGTAAAGGTCACGGTCAACGCCCGTTTGAGGTCTGTTTTCCTCTTCAAAATACGTAATAAACTGCTCGGGAGCAGAGGGGAGGCCGAGCGTCTGGGGCTTGCCGCAGAAATTCTTCCACTCGGTAAGTATCTCTTCCTTGGTGGGCTTCTTGTCAAACTTAACGAAAACCGCCGCCATATGTCCGTCGGTTACGGGGACACGAAGGCATTGAGTAGTGATAACGGGACTTGTAGCGGGAACAATCTCTCCGCCCTTAACTTCACCCCATACACGAAGAGGCTCTTTTTCGCTCTTCTCTTCCTCACCGCCGATAAAGGGGATAAGGTTATCAATCATTTCGGGCCACTCGTTGAATGTTTTGCCGGCGCCGCTTATAGCCTGATAAGTAGTTGCAACTACCTCTTTGATTCCGTATTTCATAAGAGGGGTGAGCGCTCCGACGTAAGACTGAATAGAGCAGTTGGGCTTAACCGCAATGAATCCGCGCTTCGTGCCAAGGCGAGCTCTCTGAGCCGCAATAACTTCAAGGTGAGCGTCGTTAACCTCGGGAATAACCATGGGGACGTCCTTCGTCCATCTGTGAGCCGAGTTATTGGAAACGACGGGGATCTCCGCCTTTGCGTATCTCTCTTCAAGCGCGCGGGTTTCGTCCTTCGACATATTGACTGCGCAGAAAACGAAATCGCAAAGCGCTGCGATTTTTTCAATCTCTTCCGAAGAGATTATTTCCATATTTTTAACACATTCGGGAATTTCCCTTTTCATTTTCCATCTGCCGTCAACAGCCTCGGAATAAATTTTTCCTGCCGAGCGAGGACCTGCGATAACTGCGGAAATTTCAAAATAAGGATGGTTTTCGAGCAAAAGAACGAATCTTTGACCAACCATACCCGTAGCGCCTACTATACCGACTTTAAGCTTTTTCATACATACCTCCAAAACAAACCGGTTTTCAAATTTTATCATACTCATAATTTTAGCATAAAAAGATGCGCTAGTCAACAAGGAAACAGCAAAAATGAGCGCCATCCAACGAAAATACGGCTTCTCATATAAATAGAAGCCGTATTGCGAATATTTATTTGGTAATAATGCTGATATTTTCGGGAGAAACACCCGTCGTTTCATAAACTATGGCAAGAATCTGAGCCGCTTCGCTCGCCTGAAGACTTTCCGTTTTTACGATAACGCTGACGGCATCCTCCGCAATAACGGCTACGCACTCCTCAAATCCCTTTGCTTTTACAAGCGATTCGATGTTTGCCTCGTTTTGAATATCAACTGCGATTTTGGAGATTTTAGCCGCCGCTTCCGCCTTAGCGCTTTCGCTCGCCGATGCGTTTTCCGTTACGAGCTTTAAAACGTCGATAGCCTCGTCACGAGATTGATTTCTCGTTAAAACGGTTGCCGCAAAGTAGTCGTTTTCGGAATCGTTAAGCTCTCCGCCGGTTTCTTCGCTTCCGTCGCCTACGGTGTTTTCCATGTTGTTGTCACCGTAACCGAGCGCGCCTGCGGGATCGTAAAACCAGCGGTAATTCAAGTAAACCGCAAGCCCCACGAGAAGCACCGCCGCTATAACCACGACGCTTCTTACGGATTTGGAAGAAAAAATCTTTTTGCCTTTTTCGTTTTGCATTTTATTCGTCACTCCTTATATTTGTTACTACTTAAGGCTATGATTGAGTTTCGCTTTGTATTCCCGTTTTATCAATTTAATTTTAAAATTGCCACTCGATTCGTTGGAATACCGTAAAGCGAGGTGAAAAGCTCCGTTAAGGCTTGCCTTACCCTCGGAGAATCTGCCCCTCGGCAAGCAATTGCCACGCCCAAAATTTCCGGCGGCTTCGTTTCCGTCAGCTTTCCGTTTTTATAAACGCTTTCAGCGCCCTTTGAAAAGCTCACGCTGAGCTTGCATTTTCCGACTCCGTCAACGGAGGAGCAAAGCTTCTCAAGCTCCTCTTCCAGCTCGGCTTTATATTCAGCAAGCGTTTTTGCATCCCCCGCCTTCTCCTTGCCGCCTCCGAAAACGAGCGCAAGAAGCAAGCCGAAAATAACAAGCGCAATAATCGCCGCCGTTTTTCTGTTTTTCGGAAAAAGCCGTTTTATTTTATCTTTTTGCATATTTTACCTCACATTCACCGAGCCCCGATTTTTCAATATACTCTTCAATTTCTTTAAAATCCGCCGTAAATCCTTTTGAAAAAAGAGTTATAGTTATGCGCTCGGCTTTCATTTTTTCAAAATCAAATCCCAAAGCAAAAACGGCGCTATCGCTTTCCGCAACGCCCCACTTTTCCGAAACGAGCCTTTTTATCCCAAGGCAAAAAGCCTCCTCGCTTACCTCAAGATAAGCTCCGCCCTCAAGCTCGCCAAAAGAACCCGTGATTTCCGAAAGGTCGAAATCTCCCGCGCTTTCCGCCAAAGGCGCGAGGGGAGCTATAATCAAATACGCAACGATAACGGACACGGCGAGTCGCTCGCCCTTTTCTTTTCCTTGGCTGTATGAAACCAGCTCGAAAAATGCGGCAAGGGCGGAAATAAGAACGATTGCTACGCAATATTCAGACAAAAACCCTCACCCCGCCTCTTATGAATATCGATATTTCAAGAATATAAATCACGGCGCTTACGGCATAGAGCGAAATCAGAGTGTCAAGCGCCGAGCGAAATGCGGAAAACGACGCCGTAGCGCCCTCTCCCCCGGCAAATTCAAAAATCCCGATAGAAGCCGAAAGGGCAAGCCTATAAAGAAGCATAACGATAATGGGAGCCGCCGCCATTGTGAAAATCACGGCAACAGAGCCAACGCCGACCACGGCGCCCGCCTCCGAAAGCGCGCCCGTGAGCGTTGAAAGCGCGCCCGAAACGGTTG
>JAZRGJ010000002.1:0-32455 GCA_045644125.1 Eubacteriales bacterium
TAATTATGATAATCATCGCGGCGGTTCTTCTTATCGTGAGCGTTGGCTCGGCCTTTTCAAGCATTGCAAACGGCGGAAGCGTAATTGACAATGAACAAAAATTCCAAGACTACACGAACACGGAATATTACAATCAATTCGGCGCATACGGCGGCGAAGAGGACAACATTCTCATAGTTTTCCTCGTTGACGATGACTCGGTTAATTTTAATTGCATAGCTTGGGTTGGCGACAACCTCAGAAGCGAAATAAAAAATCTCTTCGGCGCGGAAGGTACGGCTTTCGGAAATGCCGTTTTTGCCAACGTTAACCAAAACTATTACGCATATTCTCTTGACTCCAACCTCGCAGACGTTATGGAAACTATGACGGCGCACGTTACACGCCTTGGACTTTCGTCTTCATTTGAAAATCCCAAAGACGTATCGCCGAGGCCGGAATCAAAGCTTACCAATAAAACCTCTTTGGCGCTTACGGAAGAAACCGTGAATAACAAGCTCCGAGAATTTACCGAGGCAACGGGAATTCCCGTCGCTATTACGGTAGATACCAGAGAAAACGTTTTTGGAAAAACTATTCTGACGAGTGATATTATATTAGTCGTTATAGCTCTCGGACTCGTTGGATTAGCCGTCTTTGTGATAATAAGAAACGTGCGTGAGGCGAAAAGAGAAAAGGCAAGAAGCAAAAACGGCAACACGGGTGGCCACGACGACAATATTTTTGACAATAAAAATTTTGGGTAGAATATGAAATACGTTTTTAAAATGCTTGACGGCGAAGTCTTTTGGGGAGGAAGCAGCGAGGACGGAATCTACGCTCCTTTCGATAAAAATTCCAAAATCTCCAACGACTTCAACGTCAGATGTGAAAATCAGACCATGCCGCTTTTTCTTTCCAATCGCGGCAGATGTATATTCAGCAAAAATCCCTTTGCTGTGAAAATCGAAAACGGAGAATTTGAAATCGACGGCGAAGACGTTACGCTCGAGGTTTTCGGAACTACTCTCAAAGAAGCTTATCGCAAGGCGCAGGCGAAATATTTCCCACCGCGCGGAGCGTATCTTCCCGAGCTTTTCTTCACAACTCCGCAATATAACACCTGGATGCAGCACACCTACAACCCGACCGAAGAAAAGGTTATTAAATACGCCGAAGAGATAGTAGAAAACGGCTTTAAGCCCGGAATTCTTATCATAGACGAGGGCTGGCAACGTGAATACGGAATCTGGGAGTTTGATAAAATCAAATTCCCGCACCCCGAAAAAATGCTTAAAAAGCTTCACGAAATGGGCTTTACTGTTATGCTTTGGATCGTACCGTCCGTGCGCCCCGACGGCTTTGAGTTCGTTAAAAGATGGGGGGATTGCTTCGATCCCGAACATTCAAACGACGTATTTTTCAGAACCGAGGCGGGAAAGGTCGTTATCTCCCGTTGGTGGAACGGTTACAGCGCAAGCTTTGATTTCACGAAGCCGTTTGACTGTGAAATTCTTAAAAATCAGCTTGACGCGCTTATCTCGCTCGGTGTTGACGGATTTAAGTTTGACGGCGGAAGAGTAGAGCATTATACGGACGTTGAAGCTATAAACGGCCCCGTCGATAAATCCAAAACTGCGGCAGAGAGAAATATCGCTTGGAATAATTTCGGAACAAAATACAAATATCACGAATTCAAAGACACCTATATGGGCGGCGGTATTCGCAGCATTCAAAGAACGAGCGACAGATTTCACTCTTGGGACAACTACGGCTTGAATACTCTTATCCCCAACGCAATTATGCAAGGAATAATAGGCCACCCCTTTATTTGCCCCGATATGATTGGCGGCGGCTCTTGGATGCACCGCGACCTCGGGCTCCCGATTGACGAAGAGCTTTTCGTGCGAATGGCTCAATGCTCGGCCCTCTTTCCCATGATGCAATTCTCGTGGGCGCCCTGGGAGGCGGTTTCGAGTGAATCGCTTAAGCTTATCAAAGCGGCGCACGACCTTCACATAGAGTTTTCGCCAACGATACTTAAACTCGTTAAGGACGCAGAAGAAACGGGCGAGCCGATAATTCGCTCCCTCGCTTACAACTATCCGGACTGCGACTACGAATACTTAAAAGACCAATTTATGCTCGGAGAGAACATTCTCGTCGCTCCCGTTCTTAAAAAAGGCGAAACGGTAAAGAAAATTCACTTACCGAGGGGCAAGTGGCAGAGCGCTGACGGCGCGGTATACGAGGGCGGCAGAATTTTAGACTACCCCGTAGACATCAGCTCGATCCCTTATTTTTTCAAAATTTAAATTAAGACGTTTTATCAGCACCAAGGACATCTATCTATGCAAAGAATAAAAGAAAATCGACTTTTGAGTTTTTTAATAATCGCAATTATTTATACCGTCACGGGATTTGCGGGATTTTTCGTTTATAAAATTATTCCGCTTCATTTTGCCCTGAAGCTCTTAATTGCCGACGTTGCGGCAACTGCGGTATGCTTCGTTTTCAGCCTTGTTTTCTCCAACGCTTCGGTTTACGACCCTTATTGGAGCGTACAGCCTCCCGTTATCGTTTTGGGATTCATTATAGCGGGCGGAGCGACAAGGTCGGGCATTATAATTTTTCTCGTCGTACTTTTCTGGGCAATAAGACTCACGACAAATTGGGCTTATACTTTCAAGGGCCTCAGCCATCAGGACTGGCGCTACACGATGCTTAAAGAAAAGACGGGGAAATTCTACCCCGTGATAAATTTCGTTGGCATACACCTTGTTCCGACGCTCGTGGTTTACGCCGCCGTTTTGCCTGCGGTGTACGTTGTAACGAGCGCAATCAAGCCAAACGTTCCATTCACAATTTCAGCAATCGTTTCAATCGTTGCCGTTCTTATTCAAGCGGTGGCGGATATAGAAATGCAAAGCTTCAGAAAAGAAAAACGACAAGGCTTCATAAGGGACGGACTTTGGAAATATTCACGTCACCCTAATTACCTTGCCGAAATTCTTATGTGGTGGGGAATCGGTTTAGCGGCATTCTCGCTTATGCCAAACCGCCCCTATCTTCTGATTGGCGCGCTCTTAAATACGCTTTTGTTTTCTTTCGTCAGCATACCCATGGCGGAGAAAAGGCAAGCGAAAAAGCCCGGATTTGAAAAATACAAACGCCAAACGAGAGCGCTTTTGCCAATACCTAAAATATAAAATTACTTACGAAACTCGTGTGTTTTGATAAAGTCAACGAGCGCTAAGAAGCTGTTTGAAAGCCATTTGTTTTTATGGTATATAAGCTGCTTCCATATATCGAATTTAGCGTCTTTGACATCAAGATACACGAGTTTTCCGTTTGAAAAGCCGTCTGCCGTTACGAAATCCGGCAAAAATGAAATTCCGATACCGGCGCTGAGCACGGAATTTATGACGTCCGTTCTTCCTATTTCAAGTATCGGCTTGATTTCAAGCGAATTTTTCGCAAGCTCATTTTCAAGAGCGCGGCGATAGCCCGCATTCGCTTCGGTAAGTATAAAAGGAAGCTTTGCTATATCCTTTATCGAAAGCTCGCCAAGATTTGCGTATGGCGAGTTTGCCCCCGTAACGAAGCGCATAGTTATCGGCTCTTCCTTTGCGATTACGTAATCGCTTTGGTATATATGCTCGTCAAGCGTCAGCATTACGTCGGCCATATTTTTGTCAAGCATATTTCTCATTTCTCTTGTATCTGCCGTCGTAAATTTCAAGGAAATGCCGGGATATTTTTCGTAAAACTCCTTATAATTCGTCGTCATCATATCCTCGCATATCGAGTCGGGGGCGAGAATATGCAAACTTGCCGTCAAAACCCTTTCTTCATTGAGCTGGTCGTTAAACTCGTCTGTCATTCGGCTGATTTTTTGCGCATATTCAAGAAGCTCCCTGCCTTTTTCGGTAAGGCTTATCGTATGGTTTATCCTCTCGAATAAAAGACAGCCGAGCTCGTCCTCAAGCTGTTTTATCTGAAACGATACCGTGGATTGCGAATATCCGAGCTGGCGCGCCGCCTTTGTAAAGCTGTTAAGCTCAGCTACGTGCACGAAGCTGACAAGGTTTCTTATCTCCATTTTTTCCTCTCCTCTTCAATCGATTATATCGATAGCAAACATTCAAAATATCTATTTGACTAATGGTAGTATATATTATATAATATGTACTGTTAAATTGCAATAGCTTTTGGAGGAAAAATGTCACAAATTAAATTTTACTCAAGGCCCGCTGTGCCCGTTGAAATGCACAAGGTTAAAATAGTACAGAAGCTCACTCTTCTCCCCGCTGAAGCTCGACTTGAAAAAATGCGCGAGGCAGGCTTCAACACATTCATGCTTCATAACGGCGATATATTTATGGATATGCTCACAGACTCCGGCGTTAACTCTATGAGTGACGAAATGCAGTCTGCAATGCTCAGAGCCGACGATGCTTACGCAGGAAGCGAAACTTTCTACCGTATGAGAGATAAGCTTGAAGATATTTTCGGCTTTAAATATCTTTTGCCAACGCACCAGGGCCGCGCTTGCGAGCACATAATCGCTCAGCACTACGTAAAACCCGGAAATTGCGTAATAATGAACTATCACTTCACCACCTCAAAGGCGCACGTAACACGTCTTGGAGGACACGTTGAAGAGCTCGTAAAGGACGAGGGCCTTATCGGAAAGAGCGCCCTTCCTTTCAAGGGCAATATCGATCTTGACAAGGTTAGAGCTTGCATTTCAAAGGAAGGCGCCGAAAACATTGCTTATATGCGCCTTGAAGCAGGAACAAACCTTATCGGCGGCCAGCCCATTTCGTATGAAAATATGAAGGCGGCAACCGAGATTGCCAAGGAAAACGGAATTCTTACCGTGCTTGACGCATCGCTTCTTCAGGACAACCTTTACTTCATAAAGACTCGTGAAGACGGAATGAAAGATAAATCCATCCGTGAAATCACGAAGATGATAGCGGAGCTTTTCGATATTATTTATTTCTCCGCCCGTAAGTTTGGCTTCGGAAGAGGCGGCGGAATTCTCGTTAAGGACGAGGAAAGATTCCACGAGCTTGAGGATTACATCACTATGTTTGAGGGCTACCTCACCTACGGCGGTATGTCGGTTAAGGAAATGGAAGCCTTGATAATAGGATTTGAGGAAACTATGGACCTCGATATAATTTCACAGGGCCCTCAGTTCATCAATCACACCGTAAAAGCTCTTGATTCACTCGGAATTCCCATGATAACGCCCGGCGGCGGTCTTGGCGCTCACATTGACGCGCGTCAGTTTGTCGCTCACATTCCGTCGGAAGAATATCCCGCAGGCTCGCTCGTTGCGGCGCTCTACCTTTGCGGAGGTATACGAGGAATGGAAAGAGGCACGCTCTCCGAGGAGAGAAACCCCGACGGAAGCGAGAGAATAGCTTCCGTTGAAATGGTTCGCCTTGCATTCCCCAGAAGAGTTTTCACACTCTCTCAGACGGAATACGTTATAGACAGAGTTAAGTGGCTCTACGACCACAGAGAAATGATCGGCGGTCTTCGCTTCGTTCACGAGCCGAAAACGCTCCGTTTCTTTACAGGAAAGCTTGAGGCAACTTCCGACTGGCCCGAAAAACTCGTTAAAGAATACATAAAGGATTTTGGCGCTGACCAATAATCTTAACTCAAAAAAGGAGATGTTCGAAAAGAACATCTCCTTTTTATATAATAAAACGGATTGATTAAATCACTCAAGCTTCGGATTTTCCGCCGCAAAGTTTTTCATAAACTCAACGAGCTTTTCAACTCCCTCGTAAGGCATTGCGTTATAAATTGACGCGCGCATACCTCCGATGTATTTATCGCCCGCAAGATTTAAAAGCTTTGCTTCTTCCGCTTCCGCAATAAATTTTTTATCAAGAGCCGCATCGCCCGTCAGAAAAACCACGTTCATCATAGAGCGGCATTTTTTATCAACGGGGGCGGTGTAATAAAATTGCGAATCCAGATAATCGTAAAGAAGGCTCGCCTTTCTCTCGTTTCTGCGCTTCATTTCTTCAAGACCGCCGATAGAGAGTATCCAATCGAAAATAAGGCTCGCAATATAAATAGACCAAACGGGAGGGGTACTGTAACGGGATTTCGTTTCAGCAAGGATTTTATAGTCAAGCACGGAGGGGGTTTCGGGCGTTGCGCCGCCAAGCAAATCCTCTCTTACGATAACCACGGTCATTCCGGCAGGGCCTACGTTCTGCTGCGCAGATGCGTATATGAGGGCAAACTTTGATACGTCGAATGGCTCGGAAAGAATGTACGACGACATATCGGCGACAAGCGGAATGTTTCCGGTATCCGGTATATAGTGGAACTTCGTTCCGTAAACGCTGTTGTTGAAGCAGATATGAACGTAGTCTGCATCGGGGCGGAAATCACTGCGCTTCGTTTCGGGAACCGTTGAAAAAGCGGGAGTTGCGCCTGCGCTCGATGCGGCGATTACTATATCACCGTGCTTTTTGGCTTCAAGGACGGCTTTTTTTGAATGTTTGCCGGAAACCACGTAGTCTGCGCACTTATGGTCGGAGAGCAGGTTCATCGGGATTGCCGCAAACTGACTCGACGCTCCGCCTGCCAAAAATAATATCTTATAGTTTGACGGAATCGACATAATCTTTCTCAAAGATTTTTCTGCCTTTTCCATAAGCTTTTCAACCTCGCGCGAAGAAGAGCCGAGCTCCATTACGGAAACGCCCGTGCGCTTGTAGTTGAAAATTTCATTTTTAGCCTTTTCAAGAACTTCCTCGGGAAGAACCGATGGGCCTGACGAAAAATTGTATACCATTGACATAAAAATACCCGTTTGCCTTGCGGCAATTTCTTTCATTTTTAGGTTTTATGTAAAGTTTTGTTGTCTTTTTTGCGTTAAATTGCGGTTTTTACGATATTACAACCGCGCCGCCGACCATAACGAATGAAACGTTAATATTATCGTCAAAGAAAATAATATCGGCGTCGTATCCCTCGCGAATCTCGCCCTTTGTTTTAAGTCCAAGGCTTTCCGCAGGCTTGCGGCTCGCAAGCTCTACCGCTACGGGAAGCGTTACGACGTTGTTCTTATAGAAGGTTCTGACGAGTCTGTCCGTGGTTGCCACGCTTCCTGCAAAGCAGGTTCTGTCAGGCATCACGGCGATGCCGTTTTCAATTATACATTCATGGCCGCCGTCAAGTCTGCCAAGAACGCTCGGCCCTTCGGGCATAGTTGCGCCACGCATAGCATCCGTTACGAGAAGCATACGGTCAACGCCTCTGTTTGCGACTATCATTTTAAGAAGGACGGGAGGAATATGGCTTCCGTCGCCTATCACTTCTATCCACATATCACGGAGAAGATAACCCGCCTCTATTGCGCCGGGTATACGGTAGCCGTTCTTTCTCGTTATGCTTGGCATACAAGAATAGAAATGAGTCATGCAGGATGCGCCGCGCTCATACGCCGCAAGAACTTCATCATACGTTGCTTCCGTATGTCCAATCGAGGCAACGACACCGGCATTGCTGATTCTCTCGCAAAATTCAAGAGCGCCGGGAAGCTCGGGAGCGAAGCTCCACTTCGAGATTGCGCCTTCCGCTATGGCAAGAAGCTCCTCATATTCAGACTTTTTCGGGGGATAAATGCACTCGGGAGGCTGCGCCCCTGCCTGAGAAAGAGCGAAATAAGGACCTTCAAAATGCATGCCGACAAGATTAGGCATGCCGTTCTTTCCGGATTCGAGCGAAAGCTCTTTATAATCCAAAAGCGCCTTTTTCAAGTCTTCGTAAGGGCACGCAAGGCTTGTGGGCGAAATGGACGTCGTTCCGTAAGCGAGGTGAGTTTTTGCCGCTATACGCATGGGCTCAATGCCTCCGTCCATAAAGTCGGCGTTTCCGCCGCCGTGAACGTGCGTATCTATAAATCCGGGGCTGACGTAGCGTCCTGCGGCATCAATTACGGTGTCGGCGGGCAAATTTTCAGCGCTTATTTTTTTGATTTTGCCATTCTCTATATACAGGTTGGTTTTTTCAATACTTCCGTTTCTTATAACAGAACCGTTGGTTATTTTAATCATGACGAATCCTCACACGCAGGCTATAAATATTAAAGTAATTATACTACTTTTATCTATAAAAGTCAATAAGGGCAAAAAGATTTCGGGGGGTACTTTATTTTTTGCGAAAAACGTGGTATAATTGTTTTAAGAAAGAAGGTGCTGACTTGGCAAAGCTTTATTTTAAATACGGCGCAATGGGCTCGTCAAAAACAGCCCAAGCCTTAATAACAAAATTCAATTATGAGGAGCGCGGAATGCGCGTTTGGCTTATAAAGCCCGCAATTGAAACCCGTGACGGAGACTTCGTCCGCTCAAGGATAGGCCTTGAGGCAAAGGCGGAGCTTATAGAAAAAGGCGCTGATATACGCGCGCTTTTAGAGGAAAAAGCGAGCCCCGTTGACGTAATTATAGCAGACGAATGTCAGTTTTTTGAAAAAGAGCAAATCGACGCGCTTCGCAGAATAGTTGACGAAAAATCGATACCCGTTATTGCTTTCGGCTTAAGAACGGACTTCAGAACGGAGCTTTTCGAGGGGAGCAAAAGACTTTTCGAGCTTGCCGACTCCATATCCGAAATCAAAACGATATGCGCCTGCGGAAGAAAGGCGACCGTCAATGCGAGAGTTGACGCATGCGGCAACGTTTTAACCGAGGGAACGCAGCTTTTCCTCGGAGGAAACGAAAGCTACATTGCCACTTGCCACAGATGCTATACGGAAAAGATAAAAGCTCAAAAAGGAGTTTAAGATGGAAATAAAAGAAATACTTTCGCGCTGCGACCACACTCTGCTTTCCGTTAACGCTACGGAGGGGGAAATCAAATCCATATGCGACGACGGCGTGAAATACGGCACGGCAAGCGTATGTATACCCCCGTGTTACGTAAAATTGGCTAAAGAATACACGAATGGCGCTTTGACGGTATGCACCGTAATAGGCTTTCCTAACGGATACTCCACCACCGACACAAAGGTTTTTGAGGCGGAGCGCGCAATTCGTGACGGGGCTGATGAAATCGACATGGTTATCAATATAAGCGATTTGAAAAACGGAAAATTCAGCGACATACTTGACGAAATCAAAAGAATCAAAGCCGTCGCAGGCGATAAGATACTTAAGGTTATAATAGAAACCTGCCTTCTCACCGACGAAGAAAAAATCAAAATGTGCAAAATAGTCAGCGACAGCGGCGCTGATTTTATAAAAACCTCAACGGGATTTTCAACTTCGGGCGCAACGCTCCACGACATTGAGCTTATGCGAGAAAACGTATCTCCGCGCCTTAAAATCAAAGCGGCGGGCGGCATTTCAAGCCTTGAAGATGCGGAAAACTTTATAAAAGCCGGCGCTGAAAGGCTCGGCACAAGCAGAATTGTTAAGATAATCAAAGGAAAGGATAACGGCGGTTATTAAGCCGTGACGCTCGATATGAAAAATTATCCAACCCCTCACATTAAAGCCACGCCTCTCGATTTCGCAAAAACCGTTCTTATGCCGGGCGACCCTTTAAGATCCAAGTTTATCGCTGAAAATTTCCTTGAAAATGCGCGCCTTATCAACAACGTTCGTGGCATACAAGGTTACACGGGTACCTATCAAGGCGAAAAAGTATCGGTTATGGCAAGCGGCATGGGTATGCCGTCAATGGCGATTTATTCTTACGAGCTTTTCAACTTTTTCGAGGTTGAAAATATAATCAGAATAGGCTCTGCCGGCGGACTTTCAGAAAAAGTTAAAATCAGAGATATTATTATAGGAATGGGAGCGTCAAGCACCTCTTCTTACGCCGTACAATACGGCCTTGAAGGCTCATTTGCGCCTTTAGCAAGCTACGAGCTTCTTGAAATTGCCGTAGAAGAGGCAAGAAAGCTCAACGCTCGCATATCGGTAGGCAATCTTCTTTCCTCCGATATATTCTATAACGCAAATCCCGACGCGCATAAAAAATGGCAGGCAATGGGCGTGCTTGGCGTTGAAATGGAAGCTGCCGCGCTTTATATGAATGCCGCTTACGCAAAGCGCCGAGCCCTTGCTATATGCACGGTTTCCGACCATCTTCTGACGGGCGAGTCGCTCGACTCCGATAAAAGAGAAAGCTCCTTTACCGAAATGATGGAGATTGCGCTTAATACCGCAATAAGACTTTAATATGAAAAGAATATTTCTTATCGTTCTCGATTCCTTGGGAATCGGAGAAGCTCCCGATGCCGATAAATTTTCGGACGTCGGCGCAAATACGCTAAAAAGAATATCCAAATCAAAAAATTTTAATATACCGAATCTTCTGAAGCTCGGTCTTGGTGAAATAGACGGAGTGGACTATCTTCCGAAAAACGAATCGCATACGGCAAGCGTCGCGCGCCTTGAAGAGATAAGCATGGGCAAAGATACGACTATCGGGCATTGGGAGATAACGGGCGTTGTTTCCTCGTCGCCGCTTCCAACCTATCCCGACGGATTTCCGGACGAAGTGATACGTGAATTTGAAAAGTCCGCAGGACGCAGCGCGCTCTGTAACAAGCCTTACTCCGGCACGGAAGTGATAAAGGAATACGGAAAAGAGCATAAAGAGAGCGGAAAGCTCATAGTTTACACCTCTGCAGACAGCGTTTTTCAGATAGCGGCGCACGAGGACGTTGTTCCGCTGTCGGAGCTTTACGATATATGCAGAAAGGCAAGAAAAATTCTTACGGGCAAAAACGCCGTCGGAAGAGTTATCGCGCGTCCGTTTAAAGACGGGGACGAAGGATTCGTAAGAACCGAAAACAGACGTGATTTTTCCGTTGAAGCGCCGAATGAAACCTTGCTCGACGCAATAGTGAGCGCTAAGCTCGATTCAATTTCCGTGGGCAAGATAAGCGACATTTTCGCAGGGCGGGGAATTACCGAAAGTTATTTTACGCACGGCAACAAAGAGGCCATGGAAAAAACGGACGAAATTTTTGAAAAGGATTTCAAAGGACTTTGCTTCGTAAATCTCGTGGACTTCGATATGATTTACGGCCACAGACAAGATATAGACGGATATGCGGCGGCGCTTTCGGACTTTGACATTTGGCTCGGCAGCTTCGTCAAAAAGCTTAAAGACGACGATATGCTCGTTATAACCGCCGACCACGGCTGCGACCCCGGCGACGATAGCACGGACCATACGCGCGAATACGTGCCGCTCATGGTTTACGGGAACAAGCTGCAGGCAGAAAATCACGGAACGAAGTTGGGATTCGGAGTTATATCAAAGCTGATTTCTCGTTCTCTCGGAATCGACTTTTCGCCATCAAAATGCGAGCAAATTGATATAAAACAACTGTAAATGAAAACAAAACTTTACAATTTTGAGGTTTTTTATGAATGACAGAGAACTAATCGGGCTTGCGCTTGCCGCAAGAGAAAACGCATATTGTATGTACTCAGGCATTGCGGTCGGCGCAGCGCTTCTTGCCGAGAGCGGCAAAATTTATCTCGGCTCAAACATAGAAAACGCATCGTTTTCGCCTACGGTTTGCGCTGAAAGAGTTGCCTTTTACGAAGCCGTTAACAAGGGCGAGAGAAAATTCAAAAAGATAGCGATTGCCGGCGGAAACTGGGGCAAGCGCCCAAGCGCGCCTTTCTATCCCTGCGGAGTTTGCAGACAGGTTATGGCGGAGTTTTGCGACGAGGATTTTGAAATAATCGTATCCTCGGGAGAAACTTACGAAAAATACTCACTGAAAGAGCTTATGCCTCACAGCTTTTCAAGCGAGCTGTTCTGAGGATTTTAAGCTTTGCCGCAAAATCAGCAAAGCTTATTTGGGAGGAGTTTATGCGAGTTTACGACCTTATACTTAAGAAAAAGCGAGGCGAAGCGCTCCGAAGCGAAGAAATACGTGATTTCGTTCTCGCTTATACAAAGGGAGAAATTCCCGACTATCAGGTTTCAGCGCTTCTTATGGCTATTTGCTTTCGGGGAATGAACACGAGAGAGACCCTCGCTTTGACCGAAGCTATCGCAAAATCCGGCGATACGGTAGATCTTGGAGAATTCGGAAATCTTTCAGCTGACAAGCACTCAACGGGCGGAGTCGGTGATAAAACCACCCTCGTCGTTGCGCCTATTGCCGCCGCGCTCGGATGCAAGGTTGCGAAGATGAGCGGACGAGGCCTTGGCCACACGGGCGGAACTATTGATAAGTTGGAATCGCTCCCCGGTTACAAAACGGCTCTTTCGTCCGATGAATTTTTCGCCACGGTTCGCAAATGCGGCATTGCGGTCGTCGGCCAAAGCGGCAATCTTACCCCTGCCGACAAAAAGCTTTACGCTCTGCGTGACGTTACCGCAACGGTTGACTCGGTGCCGCTTATCGCCTCCTCCGTTATGAGCAAAAAGCTTGCCGCAGGAGCTTCTTCCATAGTCCTTGACGTAAAGTGCGGCAAGGGAGCTTTTATGAAAACTCCGCAAGACGCTGAAAATCTTGCAAAAATTATGGTTGAAATAGGAAAGCTTGCAAAAAGAAACACCTCGGCTCTTATAACTAATATGAACGTCCCTCTCGGATACGCCGTCGGCAACAGCCTCGAGGTTATAGAGGCTATCTCAACGCTTAGGGGCGCAGGCCCAAAAGACTTAACGGAGCTTTCGGTTGCGATTGCGGCTGAAATGGCTTCCTTATCGCTTGGCGTCGAATTTGACGAAGCGAAATGCCGAGCGGAAAACGCATTGGCAACAGGAATTGCGCTGGAGAAATTCGAAGAATGGGTAATCGCGCAAGGCGCAAAGCCCGAATACGTCAAGAATACGGATAAAATTCCAAAGGCGAAAATTGCTTACGAAGTAAAAGCCGAAAGCGACGGTTATATATCCGCAATGGATGCGGAAAAAATCGGAATCTCCGCAATGGAGCTTGGCGCAGGAAGAAAAACCAAAGACGATACGATAGATTTTTCCGCCGGAATAATCCTATCGCGAAAAACGGGCGACAGCTTCAAAGCGGGCGACGTTTTAGCAACGCTTTACACCAACAGAGAAGAGTCGCTTGCAATTGCCGAAGCTCTTTTCAAGGAGGCTATGGAATTTTCAAAAGAAGCGCCGCCCGTCGAGCCGCTTATTTACAAAACCGTAAGAGAATAAATTAAGAAGAGCCGCAAAAACTAAAACAGCGGCTCTTTTTTGCGCCGCAAGCTTGTTAAATTATTAACTTTTGTTATAACCCTTGATTTTACTGGTAATATATGCTAAAATGGTATCGTGGAAAATTTCGTTAGTTTCCACAGCCAGTTGAATGAACCGCTTAAGGAGAATGTATGTATAAGAATTTCGTTGGCGCCTTATACGTTATGAATATAGTGCTCCAATGTATTTTCACGCTCTTGACTCCCGTGGCGTTTATGTTTTTAATATCGTGGCTTTCTACGTCAAAGCTCGGAGCGCCCGTGTGGCTTTATGCAATTCTTCTTCCCATAGGATTCATTGCGGGGCTCTTTTCGATGATAAAATTCGCCATTACCGCTTCCGAGGGCCTTGAAAGGCTCGAAAAGCAGGCAAAAAGCCAGAAAACTTCCGGAGATAAAAAATGAACAAACAAAAATTGCCGGTAAAAGAGCTTCTCGCAATACTGATAGGCGAAGCCATTACCTCTTCCGTGATTTGCGGAGTCTATCTCATAATAAAAAAATTTACTTACAAGGTTCTTCTCGGAGTCCTGCTCGGAAGCACGGTTACGTTTCTTAACTTCCTCGTGCTCTCGCTCATGACGAACAGAGTAATCAATCGCTTTTTAGAGGCTCGCGGAGATGCCGAGCTCACGGATGAGGAAGCTGAAGCTCTCGCCATGAAATTTCAAGGACAAGTGCAAAATCAGATCAAAATATCTTTCCTTGTTCGCACAGCCGTACTCGCCGCAACTCTTATAGTTGCATTTCTCATCGAGATTTTCGAGGTTTTACCGACGGTAATACCGCTTCTCATGTTAAGACCTATTCTTACCGCATCGGAATTTATTAAAAGGAGGGCGCAAAAATAAATGGATTTATCCGTAAAAGGCCCTAAGCTGTATTTTACCATAAAAACGCCCCTCGGCAATATAAACGTAACGCAAACCACGATTTCTCTTTTTGCCGTGACGATACTTCTTATGGTCATTGCGTACGTCGTAACAAGACCTAAGCACCTCACGAAACGCCCCGGCAGATTGCAGGTAGTCGTTGAAAAGCTTGTGAATATGCTTTACGGCCTCGTCGAAGATACGATGGGCAAGCACAATCTCAAGTTTGCGCCTTATATAGGCACTCTGTTCCTCTCATCTATTTTCTGCACGCTTATCGGAATGACGCAGCTTTTCCGCTCGGCAACGGCAGACCTTTCCGTAACTCTTGCGTGGGCTCTCGTCACCTCGGTCATGGTTTGGTACAATAATATTAAAAACTTCGGCTTTAAGTCGTGGATCAAGGGCTTTACCGAGCCTATCGTGGTTATGACTCCCATGAATATCGTCAGCGAAATTGCGCAGCCGATATCAATGGCATTCCGTCATTTCGGTAACGTTGCAGGCGGCTCCGTTCTTACGTCGCTCATATACGCGGCCCTTGCGGGACTTTCGAATCTCGTTTTCGGATGGCTCCCTGAAGCAATTCTTTCTTGCTTCCCGCCCGTATTTACAGCAGGTATACCCGCATTTCTCTCACTTTATTTCGACCTCTTCTCAGGATTCGTTCAGGCGCTCGTATTCTCTCTTCTTACAATGGTTTACGTAGGCGGCGCTTGTCCCCCACCCGAAGAGCTTGGCAAAAACGAAAACTAAAAAATAAAAATAAATTATAACTTTTTCGGAGGAAAAACTTATGGAAACAGCAATTATTGCAGCAGCAAGAGCGCTTGGCGCCGGACTTTGTATGGGACTTGGAGCTATCGGTCCTGCTATCGGTGAAGGTAACGCGGTAGGTAAGGCTCTTGAAGCTATGGCTCGCCAGCCCGAAATGGCAGGCAACCTTCGTACCAACATGATACTTGGATGCGCAATTACCGAAACTACCGGTATTTACTCTCTCGTCGTTGCACTCCTTCTCATGTTCATGCAGATTAAATAAGAAATGAGTAGCAGTTTATGGGATTTGAAACGTTTGAAAACGAGTTCCTAGAATTTGTCGGCGTTGACTTCTGGACGATGATTTTCGCCTGGATCAACCTCTTAATCCTTTATCTTTTCCTTAGAAAAATTCTTTTCAAACCTATCAAGAATATGATTGATTCCCGTCAGAAAGAAGTTGACGATATGTATAGCGACGCAGAGAAGTCCAAAACCGATGCTGCGGCGCTCAAGTCGGAATACGAGGAAAGACTCGAAAAGGCGAACGAAGAAAGTGAAGAAATTCTCAAAAAAGCCGTGCGCCGCGCACAGCTTCGCGAGGAAGAAATCATAAAAAATGCCGGCGATGAAGCAAAACGCGCTCTTGAAAGAGCTCGTGAAGAAGCAGAACTTGAAAAGAAAAGAGCGCTCAATGAAATCAAAGACGAGGTTTCTGAAATGGCTCTCGGGATAGCTGCCGCAGTTATCGAGAGAGAAGTTTCCGAATCCGAGCACAACAGTCTTATTGACGAATTTATTCGTGACATGGGTGACGGAAAATGATAGCTCGACTTGAATATGCAAAGGCTCTTTTTATGCTTGCGGAAGAAAACGATGCGTGCGAAGCAACGCTTTTCGATTTGAAAACCGCAACAGCGGCAGTAAAAGAAAACGAAAGTTATCTTGAGCTTTTGGACACTCCGGCTCTGCCGAAAGAAGAGAAGCTTGCGCTTGTCGACGAAGCGTTTTCTTCGCTCGACGATTCCGTCCTTAATCTGATTAAAATTCTTTGCGAAAAACGCATGTCAAGAGCGCTCCCCGATATTCTCAAGGAATACGAGGCGCTTTACGACGAGAAATTCGGAATTTTAAGAGTTGAGGCGGTCAGCGCCCGTCCTATGACGGAAAATCAGCTTTCTTCACTCAAAGAAAAGCTTGAAAAAGAAAAAAATAAGACCGTTGTTATAACTAACACGGTAAACCCCGAAATTCTCGGCGGCCTCAAGCTCCGTTTCTCAGGAATTCAGCTTGACGGCTCACTTAAGACTCGCCTTGATAAGCTTGAGGCCAGCCTTAAGAACGTAATAGTTTAAATTAAGTTGGTGATAAAATGCAGTCAAAAATTGATGATATCAGCAAAATAATCAAAGAACAAATAAAAAACTACTCAAAGAAAACCGAGCAGGACGAAGTAGGCTACGTTATATCCGTCGGTGACGGTATATCAAAAGTTCACGGCCTTGATAAATGCCGCGCAAACGAGCTTCTCGAGTTTACCAACGGCACTTTCGGTATGGCTTTGAACCTTGAAGAAAGCCACGTCAGCGCAGTACTTCTCGGTACTGACGTCGGAATTTCCGAGGGAAGCCTCGTAAAAAGAACGGGACGCGTCGTTTCCGTTCCCGTAGGCGAAGCGCTTATCGGCAGAGTAGTTAACGCTCTCGGTCAGCCTATTGACGCAAAAGGACCTATTGAAGCCAGTGATTTCAGCCCCATTGAAAGACGAGCTTACGGCATTATCGAAAGAAAATCCGTTTCCGTTCCTCTTCAGACGGGTATCAAGGCAATAGACTCCATGATTCCGATAGGCAGAGGTCAAAGAGAGCTTATAATCGGCGACAGACAAACAGGAAAAACCGTTATTGCGACCGATACTATAATCAACCAAAAGGGCAAGGACGTTATTTGTATTTACGTTGCTATAGGACAGAAGCAGTCTACTGTTACGGGAGTTGTTGAAACGCTTGAAAAAGCAGGCGCTATGGATTACACGATAGTTGTTTCCGCAACCGCATCCGACTCCGCGCCTTTGCAGTATATAGCTCCTTACGCAGGTTGCGCTATGGGCGAATACTTCATGGACAGAGGCCGTGACGTTCTTATAATATACGACGACCTTTCAAAGCACGCAGTTGCTTACAGAGCGCTCTCGCTTCTTATAAGACGTCCTCCGGGCAGAGAAGCGTATCCCGGCGACGTATTCTATCTTCATTCAAGACTCCTTGAAAGAGCGGCAAGACTTGCGCCCGAATACGGCGGCGGTTCTCTTACCGCGCTCCCCATAATAGAAACGCAGGCAGGCGACGTTTCAGCTTACATTCCGACGAACGTAATTTCAATTACCGACGGACAGATATTCCTCGAAACAGAGCTTTTCCACTCGGGCGTTCGCCCCGCAGTTAACCCCGGTATTTCGGTTTCCCGAGTCGGAGGAAATGCGCAAATTAAGGCTATGAAAAAGGTTTCGGGCTCACTTAAGCTTCTTTATTCTCAGTATAGAGAGCTTCAGGGCTTCGCTCAGTTCGGTTCAGACCTTGACGCAGACACGAAGTCACGTCTTGAGCAGGGAAAACGTATCGTTGAGGTGCTTAAGCAGAACAGAAACTCACCCATTGCGGTTGAGCTTCAGGTTGCTATAATCTTTGCGGTTGTAAACAATCTTTTGCGTGACATCGAAGTTGAGGATATAAAGCGCTTCGAAGAAGAGCTTTTCGAATATCTCGTTGCTACGAAAGACGAGCTTTTAGCTGAAATTCGCAACACGGGTGCGCTCTCAGACGAAAACGCGCAGGCTTTAAGAGAAGCAATTGAAGCTGCTAAAGCAAAATTTCTTAACAAAGCGTAAAGGAAGTGTACCGTGGCAGGAGCATCGATGAATGATATAAAAGCGCGAATGAAAAGCGTTACCGGCACGATGCAGATAACCAAGGCAATGGAGCTGGTAGCAAATTCCAAGCTCAGACGCGCAAAGGAAAAGGTTGAAAAATCACGCCCCTATTACGAGATTTTAAGAAAAGCTATCGCAACGCTTGAAGACTCGGGGGAATTTGATTCGCCTTTCAGCAAAAAACGAGACGGAAACAAAGCTCTCGTTATAGTTATCGCCGGTGACAGAGGTCTTGCCGGCGGATACAACTCAAACGTTTTTAAACTCGCAGAGAGGATTTCCAAAGAAAACGAAACAGTTTTTCTTCCTATAGGAAAGAAATCCTCGGAATACTTCCGTCACAGAAACCGCAACGTTTTCACGGAAAGCGCCGCTATAACGGCAGAGCTTGGCGTTGGCGATTGCCTTGCGCTCGGCGAAGCTATTACCGAAGCTTATCTTCGCGATGAGTTTGACAAGCTTTACGTGGTATATACGAAGTTCGTTTCTATGATTTCGCAAGTTCCCGTCTACGAAGAAATTCTTCCCTTTGAAAAAGAAGAGGACGAAAAGTCCTCCGGCGACGTTTTGATCGAGGAAGAGGCGGAAGAAATGCTTGTTAAAATAGTTCCTCAATACATTGGCGGCATTTTATGGTCTGCCGCATGTGAGGCAATCGCATCCGAGCACGGAGCGCGCCGCTCCGCTATGAATGCGGCAAACAAAAACGCTGAAGAAATGCTTGACACTCTTATGCTTAAATTCAACAGAGCGCGTCAGGCGATCATTACTCAGGAAATAACGGAAATCGTTTCAGGCGCAGAAGCGCTTTAAGGATTTTTTGGAGGAAGCTAATGGAAAAAAACATAGGCAAGGTCGTTCAGATTATCGGCCCTGTACTTGACATAAAATTTGAAAACGGCCGTCTTCCCGACCTTCTCAACGCTATTGAAATCATGCACGAGGGCAAAAAGGTCGTGTGTGAAGTAGCAACCCAGCTCGGCGATGACGTCGTAAGATGCATAGCTATGTCGTCCACCGACGGTATGGCGCGCGGAGTTGAAGCCGTTGACACGGGTAAGGGTATAACCGTTCCCGTCGGAGAGGGAACGCTCGGAAGAATATTCAATCTTCTCGGCGAGCCCATTGATAACAAGGAAGAGCCCAAGGCAGAGGAAAGATGGTGCATACACCGTGATCCTCCCTCATATTCCGAGCAGGAGGGAACGAGTGAAATTCTCGAAACCGGTATCAAAGTCGTTGACCTTATAGCGCCTTACGCAAAGGGCGGTAAGATAGGTCTTTTCGGCGGCGCCGGCGTTGGCAAAACGGTTCTTATAATGGAGCTTATCAACAACGTTGCGAAGCAGCACGGCGGTATTCCGGTATTCACCGGTGCCGGTGAGCGAACCCGTGAAGGAAACGACCTTTATAACGAAATGAAAGAGTCGGGAGTTCTTTCCAAAACGGCTCTCGTTTACGGACAGATGAACGAGCCCCCCGGAGCAAGAATGAGAGTTGCTCTTTCGGGACTTACCATGGCGGAATATTTCCGTGACAGAGAGGGACAGGACGTTCTTCTTTTCATCGACAATATATTTAGATTTACCCAGGCAGGCTCTGAGGTTTCAGCTCTTCTCGGAAGAATGCCTTCAGCGGTTGGTTATCAGCCGACGCTTGCAACAGAAATGGGCGCGCTCCAGGAGAGAATCACCTCGACGAAGCGTGGCTCTATCACGTCCGTTCAGGCAGTTTACGTTCCTGCAGACGACCTTACCGACCCCGCTCCCGCAACAACGTTTGCGCACCTTGACGCAACGACGGTTCTTTCAAGAAGCATAGCGTCGCTCGGTATTTATCCTGCGGTTGACCCGCTTGACTCTACCTCAAGAATTCTTTCTCCCGACGTTGTCGGCATTGAGCACTACGAAGTTGCAAGAGCCGTTCAGAGCGTGCTTCAAAGATACAAAGAGCTTCAGGATATAATTGCCATTATGGGTATGGAAGAGCTTTCCGAAGAGGATAAGCTTCTCGTTAACCGAGCAAGAAAAATCCAGCGTTTCCTCTCGCAGCCCTTCTCGGTTGCCGAACAGTTTACCGGTATGGAAGGTAAATACGTTCCCGTTAAGGAAACGATACGCGGATTCCGTGAGATTCTTGACGGTAAGCACGACGATCTTCCCGAAGCGGCATTCCTCTTCGTCGGAACTATCGATGAAGCGGTTGAAAAGGCTAAAATGCTTAAGGCAGAAGCGTAAGGCGGTTTGACTTATGAATGAATTTCATTTAACTGTTGTCACTCCCGACGGCACGAAATTTGACGGAAACGCAACAAGTCTTCTCGTTAAAACAGAAAGCGGCGACGTTGAAATTCTCGCAAAGCACGCAGATTATTTTGCCTCGCTCGGAATCGGAAGAGCAAGAATTGACGTTGGCGGAGAAAAACGCATAGCATCATCTGCCGGCGGATTTCTTTCAGTAAAGCAAAACGAAGTTATGCTCGTTGCAACGACCTTTGAATTTGCTGACGAGATCGACCTCGAAAGAGCAATTCTCGCAAAGGAAAAAGCCGAAGAGGCAATTGCGCGTTCAAACGACGATAAAGCGCTTATGCTCGCAAAGGCAAAGCTTGCAAGAGCTATCAACAGAATCAACGTTTCCGAGCTTTTAAAAATGAGATAAATAAATTTATAGGGGTTATCGCTTGATAACCCCTTGCTTTTTTGGCATTATTAAATTATAATATTAGTGGATAACGTTATTTTTTTAAAATTAGATGCCTGAAAAGCCCGTTTTTAATTGCCTTGAATGTAAATTTTAGTTTACTTTTAAAAGACTAACACCGATACCGTGTTAAATTTAACGCTATCTTACGCCTTTGCGCCGGCAAAGCGCAAATAAAAATTCAAACAGAGGTTAAAAAATGAAAGCTTACGAAAGATTTTTAAAATACGCGGTGATTCCCACGATGTCAGACGAGGATAGCGAAACCTGCCCCAGCACGAAAAAACAGCTCGCGCTTGCAAATCTTCTTTGCGAAGAATTAAAGGAACTTGGACTTTCCGACGCAAAGGTTGACGAATTCGGCTACGTTTACGCAAGCCTTGCCGCTAACAAAGACGGCGAGCCCGCTATCGGATTTATCGCCCATATGGATACGTCGCCTGACGCATCGGATGAAAATATAAAACCTCGCCTTACGAAATACGAGGGCGGCGATATTCTTCTTAACGAAGAAAAATCCATTTTTATGAGAGTTTCGGACTACCCTTATCTTGAGGATTACGTAGGGCATACTCTTATAACGTCCGACGGCACGACTCTTATCGGCGCTGACGACAAGGCGGGAATTGCGGAAATTCTCACGATGCTTGAAAAGCTTATTGAGGGCGGCTTGCCCCACGGCAAAATATGCGTAGCTTTCACGCCCGACGAAGAAATAGGCAGGGGCGCCGATAAATTCGACGTTGATTACTTCGGCGCTGATTTCGCTTACACGGTAGACGGCGGAGCTATCGGCGAGCTTGAATACGAAAACTTCAATGCCGCCGGCGCAAAAATAACCGTTAACGGAGTTTCAATTCACCCAGGAAGCGCAAAGGGCAAAATGAAAAATGCGGCAAGAATCGCTATGGAATTTAACACGCTCCTTGCCGAAGACGAAATTCCCGAAAAAACTTCGGGCTATGAGGGATTCCATCACCTCACCTCAATGTCGGGCGAGACGGAGCTTGCAAAGCTCTCTTACATCATAAGAGATCACGACATGAAAAAGTTTGAAGATAAAAAGAGCGAATTCGTAAGATGCGCCGATATAATCAACGAGCGCTACGGAGAGGGCACTCTTATCCTTGAGCTTAGCGATTCCTACTACAACATGAAGGAAAAAATCGAGCCTTGCATGTATATCGTCGAGAGAGCGGAAAACGCAATGCGCGCGCTCGGTATCACGCCCGTAAAATCTCCCATACGCGGAGGCACAGACGGAGCAAGACTCTCGTTTATGGGACTCCCTTGCCCCAATCTTTCGACGGGCGGCGAAAACTTCCATTCTCGCTTTGAATTCGTGTCCGTTGAGGCGATGGAGAAAATCTCCGATATACTCGTTAAGATTGCCACGAATTAACCAGTTTTTTGCAAAAAAGCCCGACTAACACTCGGGCTTTTGCCGTTTATTCGACAATTTACAATTTTTTACTTGCATTTATTTTAAATATATGCTAAAATGTATGAAATAGCTATAAATATTTTAAATCTTCTTTTAGCAGTACGTATCGTCTTGCCAAGGCAATTATTTTAGGGAGTTTTAGCTTATGCCGGATAAAAATTCACCCAATATCTCTATTTTGATGAGTGTATATAACGGAGAAAAAACTCTTGCCAAAGCTATCGATTCAATCCTTGAGCAAACGTACCGTGACTACGAATTTATCATCTGCGACGACGCTTCCTCCGACAGCACGCCGGAAATACTTAAGAAATACGAAGAAGCCGACTCACGCATCGTGCTGCTGAAGCACGAAGAAAATAAAGGACTTGCGGCTTCCCTTAACGATTGCCTTGGAATTGCAAAGGGAAAATATATCGCAAGACAGGACGCCGACGATATATCGATGCCCGAAAGACTTTCACGCACTCTCGAGTATCTCGAAAGCTCCGACTCGCCCTACGTTGCGTGCGGAATTTACGTTTTCGACGATGGCGGCGTTTTCAGCAAGCGGCTTTTTGAAGAAAAAATCACAAAGCATATAATTGCGAAGAAAAACCCCTTTTTCCACCCGACGATGATGTTCAAAAAAGAAATTCTCGACAAGGTTAACGGATACCGAGTTGCTGAGGAAACCCGAAGGACGGAAGATTACGATTTGGTAATGCGACTTGCCGCCGAGGGCTTTATCGGCAGAAATCTTCAAGAATATCTTTATTACGTTTACGAGCCGATGGATGCATATCTCAGACACACGAGAAAAACGCGAAAATATGAAATTCGCACGAGATGGCGCGGCCTCAGGTTGATGAAATCACCGTTTTACGATTACTTTTACCTTATAAAACCAATAATCATGAGCCTAATCCCCCATAAGCTCTACAAAAAATTAAAGCAGCTTCAGTGGGGCACTCACAGAGAGGAGTAAAAATTGAAAAACGTTAAAAATTATGCTTTAGAAAAAATCGAAGGACTAAGACGCTTCTCACCCTTACTTAAGGAGCTCGTCGTTCGAGATATAAAGGTCCGTTACAGACATTCTGCGCTCGGCTTGATATGGACGGTTTTGAATCCGCTTCTTATGATGGCTGTTATAACCGTAGTTTTCTCAACGCTTTTTAAACAGAATATCGAGCATTTTCCGATTTATTATCTCTCGGCCTCACTACTCTTTTCATTCAACTCGGAATCAACTACAACCGCTATGCATTCAATGATCTCGAATGCGTCTTTGATAAAAAAAGTTTATATTCCCAAGTATCTTTTCCCGCTCGCAAACGTACTTTCCGGTATGGTAAACATGGGCTTCTCCATGATCGCTATGTTTATCGTTATGATAGTTACGAAAGCGCCATTCCATACCACTCTTCTTTTAATACCGATTCCGATTTTTTACACCTTCCTTTTTGCGACAGGTCTTGGCATTATGCTTGCGGCGCTGACCGTTTTCTTCAGAGATATTGCGCATTTTTACGGAGTGTTTATTCTGGCATGGACCTATCTCACGCCGATATTCTATCCCGTTTCAATTCTTCCGCCCGCTCTTATGAAAATAATGCAGTTTAATCCCATGTATCATTACGTCAGCTTCATGCGCGATTTGGTTCTTTACGGAACTTTCCCGAGTATGAAAGAAAATCTTATTTGTCTTGCAATGGGATTAGCTATGCTTGTTATAGGTCTTTTTGTGTTCTACAAAAAGCAGGACAAATTCGTTTTACATGTGTGAGGTGCCCTAAATGAGTGCTGTAATCAAAGTTGATAACGTTTCTATGATGTTTAATCTCAGCTCGGAGAAAATCGACAGCATCAAAGAATACATCATAAAAATGTTCAAAAGAGAGATCCATTTTCAGAAGTTCTGGGCTTTAAACAACGTGTCGTTTGAGCTTGAAAAGGGCGATTCGCTTGGAATCATCGGATTCAACGGCTCGGGAAAAAGCACGCTTTTGAAAATTATATCCGGCATTTTAAAGCCCACCAAAGGAAGCGTTACCACGGTGGGAAGCATCGCCCCCCTTATTGAGCTTGGAGCGGGCTTTGACCCGGATTTATCCGCAAGAGAAAATATTTATCTTAACGGCGCTATTCTCGGCTACAGCAGAGAATATATGGACAAAAGATTTGATGAGATTATAAAATTTGCCGAGCTTGAGGATTTTGTGGATTCCGCAATTAAAAACTTTTCTTCGGGTATGGTTGCAAGACTTGGTTTTGCAATAGCAACGATGAACATTCCCGACATCCTCATAATTGACGAAATTTTGGCTGTAGGCGACTACAAATTCCAGCAGAAAAGCTTCAAAAGAATGCAGGAAATGATCAATTCCGGCGCAACCGTAGTATTTGTATCTCACTCTGTAGAGCAGGTTAAACAGATTTGCAAAAAAGCGCTGTGGCTCGAGCACGGAAACGTCGTTAAATTCGGACCTTCCGAGGAAATTTGCGAAGAATATATGAAGTCATAGGAGTGGCGTAATGAAGGTTCTTTTTGTCATTAACCAACTGTTTCGCGGCGGCGCTGAAACCGCGCTTGTAAATTTGCTTTCTGCCATGCCGCGCGAAAAATATCAAATTGATTTATTGGTTTATGATCAAATAGATTTGCCCGATACCGTCAGTTTAATTCCCAAGGTCCCCTCTTACGTTAAAATACATAATATCGCAGAAAACGAAAGAAAAACCGCTTATCTTAAAAAAGCCTTTTTCAAGGTATACAGAAAGCTAACCGGTCGCACCGCATTCAGAAAAAGCGCTTACAAGGTTTTGCGTGAGAATGAATACGACGTCGCTATTTCATTCGGAGAGTGGTTTTCCCCCTCTCTCGTGGCGAATTTCGCAAAAGCTCGCCGCAAATATATTTGGATACACGCCGATGCCGACAAGGCAGACTTTTTTCACCCCGACATTCATCTTTATCACGAATGTTTTGACGGCTTTATTTTCGTTTCCGAAAACTCAAGGCTTTCGGCGGAAAAGCAATATCCTTTCCTTACGAGCCGCAGCCACATAGTAAGCAATATGATAAACGAATCGGAGGTTTCGGAAAAAGCGAAGCTTCCCTCGGACATCATTTTAAAAACCGATTTGCCGCGCCTTGTTACCGTGGCAAACGTTCGCCCCGAAAAAAATCATTTGCGCCAGGTGCGTGTAATGAAAAAGCTTTTCGACTCGGGCATAAAATTTTATTGGTTCAACCTCGGCTCTACGGCAAACTCCTCGGTTGCCGGAAAGATCAATGCCGAAATACGCGCGGCAGGGCTTGAAGATTACTTCATTTTCACCGGCGCCGCCGAAAACCCTTATCCAGTAATCAAAGCCGCCGATGCGCTGACAGTACTGTCCGACCACGAATCTTGGTCAATGGTCATCACCGAGGCAAAAGCGCTTGGCACGCCCGTTATAGCTACTAAAACGTCGGGCGCTATCGAACAAATCACGCATAAAGAAAACGGCATCCTCACAGATTTTGATGATGACGATATTGCGAATAAAATTCGTGAATTTCTTGAAAACCCGCAGCTCGGAGAGAAGATTCGAGATAATTTGAAGGGATTTTCGAGCAAAACGGATGCGCTGAATCGACTCGACTCGATACTGATGCGCAAAAAGAAGCTCCTCTACGTTTTTGACGACGTAAATTATATGAGCGGCGCAAGAGCGGCAACGCTTCTGCAAGCGGAGCATTTGAAAGAATTTATGAGCGTTGACTTTTTCTCCGTCACCGCCCCAAACGATAAATTCCCGATTTCAAATCACCGTGTAATTAACATTGAGAGCAACAAGTATTTTAAGTGCTTGTCCGTGCCGATAAAGGAAGTTCTTAAGAGCGACGAATACTCAAAAAGAGCGAAGCTTTTGAGAATCGCCTACGCCTTTCTCGTAAGGCTTAAGATGGATACGTGGCTTTACCGCAAGCTTCTAAAAAAAGAGCTGCGCCCGACGTTTGAGTCTTATGATTTCATAATCGTCGTAAGCGAAGCGTCAAAGCTTAAAACTTTCGTGTCAACTCTTAAAAGGCCGAAAAAGATACAGTGGATACACACGGATTACGTTTCGTGGAGAAAGCACAGCAGCTGGACTAAAAAAATTACCGCCAAGGATAAAAAGATTTACAAAGGCTACGATAATGTAGTATGCCTTTCCGATGCTATACGTGATAAATTCACGTCGTTTTATCCAAGCCTAAAAGAAAAGACCGTTGCGATTCCCAATCTTATAAATTACTGCGAGATTATTGAAAAAAGCAAGCAACAAACCGAATTTACCGTTGATAAATCAAAGCTGAATTTAATCACGGTAGGCAGAATGGAAGCGGAGAAACGCTACGACAGAATTTTGCTTCTTGCCAAGGAATTAAAGGATTCCGGCGCGGATTTTTCCTGGTATATTGTCGGTGGTGGAAAGCTTTTCGAATCATACAAGGCTACTTGCGAAGAAATGTCGCTTTCCGAAAACGTGATTTTCACGGGATTTCTCGATAACGTATGTCCTCTTTTAAAGCAATGCGATTTATTTATATTGCTTTCCGAATACGAGGGCACGCCCGTTACCATAGATGAAGCGAAGGCGCTCGGCATACCCGTCCTTGCAACGGACGTCGGCGGTATACGCGATCAGCTTAAGGATGCCTCCGGAAACGTACTTGCGGAAATATCTCTGAAAAATATATTAAACTTTAGCTCCAGCGCAAGCGTTAATACAAGTGAAGAACATTTTAAAAAATATAACAACGAAATTTGCGACAAATTAAAAACAATTCTAAGATGAGGATTATAAGATGAAGCTGTTGTTCATTATCAACCAGTTCTACAAGGGCGGTGCAGAATCTTCCTTGCTGAATCTACTCAAAAAATTAGATAGCTCAAAGTACGACATTGATTTGTTGGTTTTAAATCAGTGCCCGGTGAAAAACGGAGTTTCTTTAATTGAAAAAGTTCCGAGCAACGTTAACGTTTTCGATGCATACAAAGAAAACAAAAAGTTCAGCTTGGCAAATAAAATTAAAAAGAAAATGTATTTGACCGAACAGCAGACAGCGAAAAATCCCATCGGTGCTTATTTCTTTATACGTAATAAGGTGTACGATTGGGCGTTCCACGTTGGCGAATGGTGGGTTCCCGAATTTCTTGCTAACGAGGTTTCGGCAAAAAACAAAGCCATATGGATTCATACCGACCTTACGAAAGCCGTAACATTCGCAGAAGAGCAATTCTTCCATTTCGACGATTCTATCGACAAATACATATTCGTTTCCAAGCGCTCGCTTGAATCTTGCATGGACGAATATCCTTTCTTGCGCAACAAGTCGGAATGTATATATAATATTCTTGACACCGAGGATATTAACGAAAAGAGCCAAGCGCCTGTTGAGGAAGATTATTTTGACAAAAAGCTTCCCGTTATCGTTACTTGCGCCAATCTTCGCAAGGAGAAAAACCACCTAAGACAGCTTGCCGCTATGACGATATTGAAAAAGCGCGGCGTTGATTTCATGTGGGTAAACGTCGGCGCAACGAGCGAAAAGGAAAGATGCGAAGACTTATTGAGGCGCGCGAAGGATGCGGGCCTTGAAGACAGATTTATCATTGCCGGCCCGAGAGATAATCCTTACAGATATATGAAAAAAGCCGCCGCAGTTGCGGTGCTTTCCGACTATGAATCGTGGTCTATGGTAATCACGGAAGCCAAAATACTCGGAACTCCCGTTATCGCAACGAAAACCTCCGGCGCTCTCGAACAAATTGAAGACGGCGAAACCGGCGTGCTCACCGATTTTAACGAAACCGATATTGCGGATAAGATTGAGGCTTTTCTCCTCTCGCCAAAGCTTCAGGCGAAAATCCGTGAAAATACGAAGAACTCCGATAACACGAACGAGATACTTGATTCTTTTGACAGTTTCGTCGAACAAAAAGCAAATGAAGAACCCAAAGATATACTTTACATAATCGACGACGTAAATTACACGAGCGGCGCTCATTTTGCTACGAAATTACAAATCAAGGAATTACTTAAAGACAACGCTCATATTTCCATTTTCTCAAACACAACGCCAAGCATCAAGCTTCGTTGCGAACTTCTCGGCGTGAAATTTTTATCGTGGAAAGATTTCCCGGAGAATCAACTCTTCATTCGCAGATTCTTTGATTGCATGCGTGATCCCTCTTTGTCGGAAGAGCAAAAGGAATTTAAAAAGCGCATGACATACACCGCAAAAAAGAATCCCCATTTCGATATTTTCAACAAAATGGTTTTGCCTGAAATCTCGAAGCTCTTCTCACAATATACCACCGTCTGCGTTATGTCCGAGGGCTCTGCGTTCAGAGAAATGGTAGCCAATTCGAGCGCAAAACGAAAAATACAGTGGATACATACGGATTATTGCGATTGGAGGAAAAAAAGCGATTGGACTCTTTCAATCACGAAGAATGATAACGAGATTTACAGCAAATTCGATTACGTAGTTCTTTTAACGAATAATATACGTGAAAATTTCGTATCTCTCTATCCCGATCTTAAGGACAAGGCTGTTGTCAGCAAAAACTTATTGCCGGTTGATTCGATACTCAAGAAAAGTCAGGCTGCAAAATTAAAGGGCGTACCTGCAAAATTCGTAACGGTTTCTAGAATAGATTACTTTAAAGGTTTTGATAGAATCTATACAGCTCTTACAAAGCTTTACGACGAGGGCTATCGCCTCAAATGGACGATAGTTGGAGACGGAGAAGCTCTCAACGAATATAAACAGCTGTATTCAAGCGCTGCATTCGGAGAGGACGTTAAATTTATCGGAGCAAGATCCAACCCGTTCCCTTACGTTATTGATGCAGACGTTTTTGCCCTTCTTTCGAGATACGAGGGTATCCCCAATACCATTTTCGAATCCTTCATTCTCGGAACGCCGGTTTTATCCACCGATGTCGGCGGCATCAACACGCAGGTCATCCCCGGTGAAAACGGTTGGCTTGTAGAAAGCACTGACGATGATATTTACGAGGGAATTAAACATATTTTGCTTAACCCTCAAGAAATCAAAGAATACAAGAAAAATCTCGAAAGCTATCACTACGATAACGAAGAGATTATGAATAACAACAAAAAAATGTTCTTTGGTGATTTTGAAAAATAAAGCAGAGGAAATGAAATGTCTAAATTTAAAAAAATAAAATACGTTATAGCCATCGTTTCAATCATTCTTGCTAGTATTTACCTAACGTTTTTAATTGACACATCCACACTAAACACTAATCTTAAGCGCGCCTTTATACTTTGTTATTTCATTCTTGCGTCTTGTTTGGCATTCTTCTTTTATAACAAGAGCAAGGCTCGTAAAAACACCGTAATTCCTTTGTTGTGCGCAATTATTGTGGTGTTCTTCGGTCAAAACCTTTTATTGCCGACGAAATCCGATCATACTTTTTATATTCAAGCCGTAGAAGTGACGAATGAAAAGGATGAGGAAACCGGCGCTGAAACGCCGGAGGAAGAAAAAGAATTCAAGGAAGCTTGGCTCGTTGATATAACGGTTGACGGAAACAGCAAGCAGTTATCTCTGCTGAAATCAAACGCCAATACGCTTTGGTCGTACGAAGGCTACTACGACGATTACTTCTTCCTTCCCAATGAAAACAGCGCATCAAACATATTATCATTTGACGTAATCGGCGAAGAGATAACGGTGTCATTCGGCGCTAATACCTGGTCCGGTAACGTTCGTATTTTCAACGATTACGGATACGATGAAATCGTTTGCTTATATAACGAAGACCCAACGTATGACCGCATATCGCATACGATGCATTTAAGCAAAACGTTTTCAACGTTTGAGCGTATACTCTATAATTTAGGCGCTGTTGCCGTTTTCACTTTTGTATTTAAAGTGCTCTTCCTTTTAATATTCAGATTTATTGATAAGAAAAGGGGCGGCAAATTAAAGTCAGCCAAATAACTTTTAAAATTTCAAAAATCGGAGTTCAAGCATTTATTGCCTCAGCTCCGATTTTTTATTTTCCATAAACCTTTTAATTTAAAAAACGCAACGGGGCATTTCAGGATTTGGTCGCACTTTAAAACGGCAAAGATCAAAATCGGAGATGCGCCGAGATTTGAAGCCAAAAGAGATAGGGGAATTATTACGCAAAATACGAAAAAGCTCTCGGTTTTTAAAACGAAGCGAACCTTACCTGCGCTTTTTATAAGTCCGTTAAGCGAGGCGGATTGGTAAGCCGTTCCTATAACAAAAAGCGATAGAACTCCAATAAAGCCGATTGCCCATTCGGCAGCGGCGCTTTCAATGCCCCATATTGAAATGAAGCTTGTTTTCGTAAGCTGCATAAAAATCGCCGTTATTGAGCCCAGAAGAATGAACAAAAGCTCGACCGTGCGTGAATATTCGAAGAGCTTTTCAAAAGATTTTTCATCACCCTTGCCAACGAGCCGCCCCGTTATGATACCTACGGCGCCCGACATTCCGTTTGTAACTACGTAAGAAAGATTGTAAAGGGAAATAGCGACGGAAAGCCCAGCAATAACCGCAGCATCCTCTCGCCCCATAAGAGCCGAGGAAAAAAAGTTGTTAACGCTCCATACCAGCTGTGTCGCTATTATCGGAGCTCCCGTTTTAAAAAAGCGTTTCACGGAAATTTTATCAATTTTCAAAAACGAGGGAATTTTCAAATCAAGCTTTTCGTCAATAAAGATTGCATAGATAAAAAGAATCAGAAACTCAACGCCTCTTGCAACGGCGGTTGCTATTCCGGCGCCTAAAATTCCGAGCGGTCGAAATCCGAATTTTCCGAAAATCAAAACGATATTTAACGAAACGTTTACAGCTAAAGCGCAAAGAGCCGAAAAAAACGGAATTTTCGGTTTCTTCACCGAGCGTAGCGCCGCTGCTATAGCTTGACTCGGAGCAAAGAAAAGAAACGAAATTCCAAGCGCTCGAAGAAAAGGCGCTCCGCTTTTAACAATCATCTTCTTATCCGTGAAAACCGATAAAACGAAGCTTGGAAAAAAGCAAGAAAAGACGAAAAAAGGCAAGGCTATACAAACGGCAAAAACTATGCCGAGCGTCGCAATTTGCCGCCCTTTTTCATTCTCGCCTTTGCCAAAGCTATGAGAAGAGAGCACGAGGACTGCGCCCTCGATTCCCGCTATAAGCATAGTGAGAAGAAAGGCTATCTGATTGCTGAGATAAACCGCAGATACGGCTTCCGTGCCGAGCCTTGCTATTAACATATTGTCGGATAAAGTTATAGAGTACGTTACCAAGCTTCCAAGCGCTATTGGCAAGGCGAGCTTAAAAAGCTCACGGTAAAAGAGCTTATCCTTCGTTAAAAACATAATACCATCCTATTTGAATATAGTTTAGTATTTACAAAGTTCAAAAATATATAAACGGAATATAAATTAAAAGCGAGCTCATCGTTTAACGACAAGCTCGCTCTTACTGTTTATCGAAAATTTAGCACGGGTTATGCTTTGAAGCTTAAATTACAAGCGGCAAGCGCTGAAATAACAGCTTCCGTTGTGGGCTGAAGCTCCTGCTTTGTGAGCGTGCGCTCAGCTGACGAGAAGAAGAAGCGGAGAGTAAGGGCCGTTTGTCCTTCTTCATTCGTGTAGATGTCCTGAACCTTAACGTCGGAAAGGATTTCGCCGGCAGCGGCCTTTGAGAGCTTGATTACTTCGCCGAATGAAAGCTCCTCAAGCGATGCGTTGAAGGTAAGGTCGATTTCAATGGTGGGGAATTTCGAGGGCGCTTTATAAGCTATGCGCGCGGGCGCAGCTTTCGCAAACGCCTCGGTTTTAATCTCGAAGAAAGCTACCACGCATTTCTTATCAACGTTTGCAAGGACGCTGGGGTGAAGCACGGCAAGAGTTCCTACTCTTGCGCCGTCAACAAGCACGGCAAACGTGTTTCTCCTATGCTCGTATTTAAATTCGGGCTCGCATGCCGCAAACTCTACGTTCTTATGGAGTATATCAAGCGTAAGCTCTGCTATAATATTTCTTGCTTCGAAGAAAAGAGTTTCCTCGCTCTTTGCTTTTGAGAAAAGAACTGCGCCAAGGCGGTTTTCTTCATTGCAAAGGCCGTTTTCAAGATAGCCGTTTACTGTGTGTCCGATTTCGAAAATTCCAAAGCTGTCAAGATAAGACTTATTCTCCTTTACGAATGAAAGAAGAGTCGGTATCATTGAAACTCTCAAATGCTGGTGATCGGGAGTCTGCGCATTGATAATTTTAACGTTTTCGGGTGTTTCGATGCCAAGCTCACGGTTTTTCTGGCTATCCGACCAGATGTAAGAGTGAACCTCGTGCATACGGTAGCTCTTTACAAGGATGTCCTTCATTCTGTCCTCTTCCGACTTGAGAGTTTCCTTGCGAATGGGGTTAAGAGGACTGCTGGAAGTTTTAACTTCAAAGTTATCGTAACCGTAAATACGAGTGATTTCTTCGATTATATCAGCCTTGATGGTAACGTCCTTGGTTGCGCGCCAGGAGG
>JAZRGJ010000003.1:0-7365 GCA_045644125.1 Eubacteriales bacterium
GATAGGACTTTTTCAGCTCTTCTTCCGAGGGGTACGAGCTGTAATAACCTCCGCAAAGACCGTTGTGGTCGCTGCCGCCTCCAATGAAAAGTCCTTTTTCAAGCGCAATTTCAAGGGCGCGCTTTTTCTCATCTTCCGTAAGGTCGGGGTGAAGAACTTCAAGTCCGACGATTCCGAGCGCCATAAGCTCGTCAATATCGTCAAGTCGGTCGTGAGGATGAGCGACTATACAAAATCCGCCTGCGTCCTTTACAAGTTTTATAAGCTCTGCGAGCGGCTTGAAATTGTAGCTTGGAGGGAAGTAGCCTCTTTGTTCTTCAAAGTTTTCTTTAAACCACGCCATATAATTTTCCTGCTTAACAAGTCCCTTATCAAGCATAGCGTTAAATACGTGGTTGTTGCAAAGCCAGGGAATACCGCGGTTAAAGTCAAGCACCTCTTGCCAAGTGATACCTGTAATGCCACCCTCTTTAACGGCTAAATCAAAGCAAGCCTTGGTGTTGTCGGTTTGGCGAGCCGCCATTTCGGCAAGATATTTTTTCATTTCGGGGTATTCGGGATCAAAGTCAAAGCCCAAAATATGATAAGGCTTCGGTGAGTAAACCGAAAACTCAACGCCGAAAATACATTCCATCCCCTCTTCTTCACAAGCCTTTTTAAGCTCGGGGTAAGCCGTTGCTGTATCGTGGTCGGTTATTGCAACGGCGCCGTAGCCTTCGGCCTTTGCAACCTTGACGATTTCGGTCGGAGAATAGGGGCCGTCCGAATGTGTTGAGTGCGTATGTAAATTGGCGTAAATTTTCATAAGCATTCCCTCTTTTTTAAGTTTTCACACGACTAGAATAATACCATAATTTAAGGTAAATGTCAATAGATTTTATAAGACTCAGCGATTTAATTTTCTGTTTTTGATTTCCTCGTAATGCTCGCGCAAAACACCGGTTGAGAGCTCAGGAATATAATGCCTTGATTTTTTCAGCTCTTCTTCTGTGGAGTAAGAAGCGTAGCAGCCGCCGCAAAGACCTCTGTGGTCGCTGCCGCCTCCAATGAAAAGTCCTCGCTCAAGCGCAATTTCAAGCGCTCTTTTTTGTTCTTCGTCGGTTAAATCTCGGTGATAGACCTCAAGCCCCTCAATTCCGCACTCTAAAAGATAATCGATGTCGTCAAGCTGATTGTGCGGATGCGCAACTATACAAAATCCACCGGCGTCCTTTATGAGCTTGATAAGATCGGGGAGCTTTTTGAAAGGGTAGAGAGACGGATAAAGCGCCCTTTGCTCGTTAAAATCCGCTTGAAACCATTTTATATAGTTTTCGGGTTTTACAAGTCCCTTGGCTATCATTGCCTTGTAGACGTGGTTGTTTGCTATCCAGCTGATGCCCTTGTTGAATTCAAGCACCTCGTCCCAGGTAATTCCGGAAACTGAGCCTTTTGCAACCGCCGCGTCGAAGCAGTGCTTCGTGTTGTCCGTCTGGCGCGCGCCCATTTGATGTAAATATTCTTTCATCGGCGGGTATTCGGGATCAAAGTCAAATGCTACTATATGGTATTCTTTAGGCTCGAGAACGGAAAATTCAACGGCAAAAAGACATTCCAAGCCCTCTTCTTCACAAGCCTTTTTAAGCTCGGGGTAAGCCGTCGCTGTGTCGTGGTCGGTTATTGCGATAGCCTTATAACCCTCTGCCTTAGCAACGCGTACAAGCTCTGCGGGCGTATACTGCCCGTCGGAGTGAGTGGAGTGAGTGTGTAAATTTGCGTAAAGTTCCATATTGAAATCTCCTTAAATATCAAGTTCTAAATAAACGGGGCAATGGTCGCTTCCGAAAACGTCGTTAAGAATATCGGTTGCGATTATTTTATCTTTAAGCTTCGGTGAGATAACGAAATAGTCAATACGCCAGCCAACGTTTCTTTCTCTGGCTTTCATTCTGTAAGACCACCAGGAATACTTAATCTTGTCGGGATTTTGGTAACGGAAGCTGTCGATAAATCCCGCTCCGAGAAGCTCCGTCATTTTTCCACGCTCCTCGTCTGAAAATCCGGGGTTGCCTACGTTGGTTTTCGGATTCTTAAGGTCGATTTCGTTGTGCGCAACGTTAAGGTCGCCGCAGTAAATTATAGGCTTCTTTTCTTCGAGGGAGAGAAGATACGCTCTCATATCGTCTTCGAAACTCATTCTGTAATCAATTCTGCGAAGCCCGTCCTGCGCATTGGGGACGTAAGCGTTAACGAAATAAAAGTTTTCGTATTCAAGGGTTATAACCCTGCCTTCGTCGGTATGCTTTCCGTCAATTCCGTACTTTACGGAGATAGGCTCGCGCTTTGCAAAAACGGCAGTGCCCGAATATCCTTTTTTCTCGGCGCTGAACCAGAATGAGTGATAGCCGAGAGGGGAGAAATCCGCTTGTCCTTCTTGCATTTTCGTTTCCTGAAGCGCAAAAAAATCCGCATCAAGATTTTCAAATATATCGGCAAATCCCTTGCCTAAAACGGCTCTGAAGCCGTTAACGTTCCAAGAAATAAATTTCATAAAAGACGGTCCTTTCAATTTATACGTTAATTTTACCACACTTCAAAGTTTTTTTCAATAAAAACTTGACGAAATGAGAAAAATATGTTAAAATGAGTAAAACTGCCACCGGGTAGTAGTTGCATGAAGCAACCGTTGTCACGCCGTTAGGTCTTTGAAGGTGTGATGCGGCTGCTATTTTTTTTGAGGTAAAAATGAAAGTAAAGCTCTCTTTAAAATCATTCAGCAAATTTGAAATATTTCTTTGGTGCGTGTCAGCCTTTGCGGTAACGCTTTCATTTTTCTTAACGGACGAGAAAAACTGGCTGACCTTGGTTTCGTCCTTGGTTGGCGTAACGGCTTTGATTTTCGTTGCAAAAGGGCTCGCTTTCGGTCAGTTAATGACGCTTTTGTTTGCTGTAGCGTACGGAATAATTTCAATAAAGCTCAGGTATTTCAGCGAGGTAATAACTTATCTCGGAATGTCCGCTCCCGCAGCTCTCTTTTCTCTTATATCCTGGCTCAAAAATCCATATAAAAATTCTGAGGTGGTCGAGGTTTCAAATATAACGAAAAAGAAGCTCTCTCTTTCGCTTCTGTTTACCGCCGCCGTTACGGTCGCTTTCTATTTCATTCTCAAAGCGCTTGACACAAGCGAGCTTATCGTCAGCACGGTGTCTATTGCAACGAGCTGTCTTGCATCGGTGCTTTCGTATTTGAGAAGCCCCTATTACGCCTTGGCGTACACCCTCAACGACGTAGTTCTTATATTGCTTTGGACGATAGCAAGCATAGCGAATATATCCTATCTTCCGATGGTCGTATGCTTTTCGGCATTTATGGCAAACGATATTTACGGATATTTCAACTGGAAGCTGATTCGGAAAAAACAGTCTGAAAACAAATAAATAAAACGGTGAAAGCCAGCGTGATTATCGCAAGTTTTCACCGTTTTTTTAAGTTTTATTTGTTTTTGGGTTTCTTTATTCTGTTAAGCTTCTTGTTCATTTTAAGAAGCTCTTCCTTGGTAAAGCTTACGTTTACCATACCAAGCATAGAGGTAAGACGAAGAACCGTAAAACCGCCGAGCATCTGCATAATTCCGCCGCCGCTCTTAAGGTCAACGTCGAATCCGCCGGATTTCTTTTCGCCGGACGAAGTCTTCTTGTTTTTGTTCATCTTTTTCTTAAGCTTAATACCGACACCGGCAAACCATAACTTTCCGCGCAAGGATTTCATAATATCGGAAATCTTGTCGTTAAGAGAGTAGCGTCCCTCGGGAGCGTCAATTTCAAACCAGTTGAGTATTGCGCCCTGCTCCTTGAGTCTGTATTCCTCGTTGAATACGTCAACCTTGCGAATCTTGGATTCATCGCGGCACTCGCCAGCAACGGCAACAAGCTCACTCTCGCCCTCGTTTTTAACTTCGAAATAGAAGAAGTGGTCGGGAGCGGTCTTTTTGCCAAGGCTTTCGCCGTTTCTGAAAAGCTCAACTTCGGGCTGGTTGGAGTAAACCGTAACTTTCGTTACGTCCTCAACTCTGTCAACGTATCTCTTTCCGCAAATGTGAACGAAGGGCTCGTCGGAAAGCCATGCCTTGTAAGCGAAGAACGCGTCTTTCTTGTACTTGCGGTCCATAGTAACAAGACCTTTGTGGTTCTGGCCGTTTTCGCCGCCCTCGTTTCTTGCGTCAGCGCCGAAGTCGAACATATTCCATACGTGAGTTGCCCACATATATTTTCTCGTAAAGAGCTGCTTTATAAGCTCCTCGTGGTAATATGCCTGATATTCCTCGGTATAGTCGCCCTGGAAAGGAGTACTTGTGTGCCAGTTGAGCGCCTCGCAGCCGTATTCGGAGCAACCGATAGGAATGTTCGGGTGCATTTCGTGGAACTTATCAAACCAAGGGCCGTTCATCGTTGTATCTCCGCCGTACCAACCGAAGTAGTGGTTGTATGAAACGACGTCGGGAATGAGAAGATAGGGATCGTCCATCTTGCACATTGAAACTGCGGCAATGGTGGTAAGACGGGTTTTGTCCATATCGTGAACGAGCTTGTTAAGGATTCTGTGGTTTTCGAGCAAATCGTCGTCAGAGCCCGCAATCGAGATCTCGTTGGAAAGTCCCCAAACTACTATCGAGGGATGGTTGTAATTCTGGGTGATAAGCTCTTTCATCTGAGATACGGTATTCTCTCTGCCGCCGGGCATGTGTCTTGAAATATAGGGGATCTCAGCCCAGATAACAAGGCCTTTTTCGTCGCAAAGGTCGTAGAAATACTGGTCGTGCTGATAGTGCGCAAGGCGAATGGTCGTTGCGCCTACTTCACAGATAAGTTCAATATCTTCTTCGTGATGCTCGGGGAGAAGCGCGTTGCCGAATCCCCATCTGTCCTGATGGCGTGAAACACCGCGGAGGGGATATTCCTCGCCGTTAAGGATAAAGCCGTTATCGGGATCGATTTTGAAAGTGCGGCAACCGAAGCGTGAGCAAACGTTGTCGATAACCTCGCCGTTTTCAACTATTTCAACTTCGCAGCAGTAAAGATAAGGATCACGGCGTCCGTGCCAAAGGTGAACGTTGTTTATTTCAAGCTTTGCCAAGGTGTCGCGGGTTTCGATTTTGGTTATTTCGTTTTCGTCCTTGTCGTAAACAGTATAAACGAGCGTCTGGTTTTCGGTAAGATTATTGACGTAAGCTTCAACCTCAACCGTAGCGGAGTCGCCGTTCACGGAAGGCGTGATTTTAAGGCCGGGCGTTCCGTAGTAATCAAGGTCAAAATGCGTGTCGCTTACCGAGATAAGATTTACGTTTCTGTAAAGACCGCCGTAGAACGTGAAGTCTGCCATCTGGGGATAAACTTCCTCGTTGGGAGAGTTGTCAACGACGACGGCAATCTCGGTTTTATCGGTAAGTTCATCCGTAATGTTCACACGCCAGGTGGAGTAACCGCCGTCGTGGTGAGCGAGCTTCTTTCCGTTCACGTATACGTCAGCGGACGAGTTAGCTCCGCGGAACTCTATGTAATGAAGCGTATTTTCGGGCAAGTCGCTTTTGTTTAATTCCTTAACGTAAAGGCAGGGGCCGCGGAAGTAATCGTTTCCGCCGTCGTAGCCGTCCTCGGCATTCCAGGTGTGAGGAAGATTAACGGTAACAGCGCCGTCTTTTGCCATGGGGTCAGCGCAATTTTTGATAAACTGCCAGCCCTCGTTAATGTTTATTATATTTCTCATAGATTCTCCTATTAAATTGTGTCTTCTGCAAGATTTTCGCCGACTTCAGCTGCGTGGCGTTCTGCAAGCTCGTCGTTCATTTTGGTAAGAGTCTTTTTGTCAAGGTTGTATACGATTGCAAGACCGATAAACTGAACGATAGCGCTGAACATATAAAGTCCTGCAACGAGCCAGCACATATTGTGAGCGGTTTCCATGCTCTGTCCTATAGTTCCGAGCTTTGAAGCGTATCCGAGCGCTCCCATTATAAGAAGAACGAGCGAGGGGCCAACGCCCTGCGCAAGCTTACGGAAGAAGGAGTGAATGGAGTAAACCGTGCCTTCCTCGCGAGTTCCGTATTTCCACTCGTTGTAGTCGATAGCGTCACCCATCATCGCCCAGGATACGCAGGTGTAAACGCCCATACCGATTCCGAAGAGGACAAGACCGAGAAGGTAAACCACAAGCGCCAAAGTAACGTTTTTGATAAGAGGGAATACGAGCATTATAGCGCCGCCCGCGATTGAAACGACAGTTCCGATAACGGAAGCTTCTTTTTTACCGATCTTTTCAACGATTTTAGTAATGAAAGGCATGAAAAGGAACATAGGCAAGAATCCTATCATCTGAACGACACCGGACTTAGAAGCCATGTTGAAATAGATTGCGAACATGATTGTGTTTGCCGTTGTAGCCGCATTCATACCGAGGAACATACCCATTGCCGCGATAGTTGCGCCAACTGCGGGGCGGTTCTTCATAAACTTGCCGAAAGCGTTGAAAACGTTGAACTTTTCGGATTTTTCATTCGTCTTAACCGAGTTTTCATCAACACGGACGGTAATCATCTTTATCATGAAAATGAAGGAGATAAATCCAATGATACCCATGATGAGAGCGGCCCAGAACACTCTTTCGCCGAGAAGAACTTCGATCTGCTTTCCGGTAAGGGGGCTCAAAACTTCGTCGCCGGGCTTGTACGCTTCGCCGGTAACGGGATTCGAATGGAATTTATCGGGGCGGAACAATTCCTCAGAGCCTTCGGGAATTTCGATTTTGTCAAGGAAGCTTGTAGAACCGTCATACGTAATCTTTTTCCATATGAGCATGGGAAGGATAATGCTGGGGAGGAGGTTTCCTATCATAGAACCGATAGATCTCCAAGTGGAGAGCTGAGCTCTTTCGCCAACGTTTTCCGTTACGAGAGAAAGCATTGAGCCGTAGGGAACGTTTGCAATGGTATAGAATGCATCCCAAACAATGTAACCCAAAATAAACAAAATTGCCTTAAGTACTACGGGAGCTTTGGGGAACGGAAGGAATACTGCCGCGCCGCCGACCAAAAGTCCGATAGCGCCGATAAGTATGTAGGTTTTAAATTTACCCAATTTGTATTTTCTCTTGTCGCTGTCAATGAGAGAGCCGATCAAAGGATCGTTAACGGCGTCCCAGATTTGAACGATAAGAAGAAGGGCGGACAAAAGTCCTGTTTCCAGCATCATAAATACGAGCCAGAAAGTTTGAACTGTGCTTTTGAGAGAAAAGCTCATGTTACAGCCAAGATCTCCTGCGGCGTATGCGACCTTGTCACGTATGCCGAATTTTCGATGCCCGTTGGCATCTAACTGAATTTCTTTTTTCAT
>JAZRGJ010000004.1:0-23853 GCA_045644125.1 Eubacteriales bacterium
GATTCCTAACGACGAAATGAAGGGCCGAATCATAGGCCGTGAGGGTAGAAACATACGCACTATCGAAAATCTTACCGGCGTTGAGCTTATAATTGACGACACGCCTGACGTCATCACCGTTTCGGGCTTTGATCCCGTAAGACGTGAGATCGCAAGAATGGCGCTCGAAAAGCTCGTTTCCGACGGAAGAATTCACCCCGCAAGAATTGAAGAAATGGTTGAAAAAGCTCGCCGTGACGTAGAATCGTCTATCAAGCAGGCAGGCGAAAAGGCCATTTTCGAAACGGGAGTGCACGGACTCAACCCCGAACTTATCAAGCTCCTTGGCAGAATGAAGTACCGTACCTCTTACGGACAGAACGCTCTTCGCCACTCTATTGAGGTTTCAATGCTCGCCGGCGTTATCGCTGACGAAATGGGCGCAGACGTTACCATGGCAAGAAGAGCGGGACTTTTGCACGATATAGGAAAGGCGGTTACAGCCGAAGCGGAAGGCTCGCACATCCAGCTCGGTGTTGAAATCGCAACCAAGTACCGTGAAAACAAAGAAATTATCCACGCAATCGAAGCTCACCATAATGACGTTGAGCCGAAATCCGTTCTTGATTTCATTATTCAGGCGGCAGACGCACTCAGCGCGGCAAGACCCGGCGCGCGCAGAGAGGACGTTGAAAACTACGTTAAGCGTTTACAGAAGCTTGAAGAGGTTGCAGGCGACTTTGAGGGTATCGAAAAGACCTTCGCCATCCAGGCGGGCCGTGAGGTGCGCATAATGGTTAAGCCCGAAATGATAGACGACGATAAGATGAAGATTCTTGCAAGAGATATTGCAAAGAAAATCGAAAGCGAGCTCGACTATCCGGGACAAATCAAGGTCAGCGTTATCAGAGAGTCAAGAACCGTCGATTACGCAAAATAATCCAAGGCTTTTTAGCCATAATCGCAAACAAGAAGGAGGAGGCTTGCAAAACGCCTCTTCCTTTATTTTATATTCAAACCAATGCGGAAAACCGCAATAGAAAAGAGAAAAAATGAAACTTCTTGTAATAGGCGACGTCACGAGCCGTGGCGGAATAGAGCATCTTAAGAAAAATCTTTGGCGCATAAGACGTGAGGAAAAAATAGATTTCTGCATAGTAAACGGCGAGAACGCCTCTTTTATAACGGGCATTTCAGAAGAGCTTGCAGACGAGCTTTTTGCGGCGGGAGCCGACGCTATAACAGGCGGAAACCACACGATGCACAACACCCGAGCGTACACTTATCTTGACGATAAACGTGAGATTTTGCGCCCGATAAACTTCGGCGACTCAGCGCCGGGGCACGGCTATGCGATAGTAGACGGAGCGGGATTCCGAGTGCTCGTCATCAATGCGCTCGGGCGCGTTCATATCGAACCGCAGCTTGATTCTCCCTACCCTTTTATTGATAAAGTCCTTGAGAAAGAAGCAGGCAAATACGACTTTTCCGTACTTGATTTCCATGCGGAAGCAACGGGCGAAAAGCTCGCCATGGGCTATGCCTACGACGGAAAAATCAACGTTATTTTCGGCACGCACACCCACGTTCCAACAGCTGACGAGGGCGTTTTGCCAAGTGGAAGCGGATATATTACCGACGTTGGAATGTGCGGCGAGGGCGACGGAATTCTCGGCATGGACAAGGAAACCGTTATACTCAGAATGAAAACGCAGCTTCCCCACAAATTCAAAATAAGCGACGGAGCGCCTTTTGCAAACGGAGCAATCTTCGATATAGACGGCGCCACGAAAAAATGCAAATCGGTTAAAAGGATAAAGTTTTAAGAGAGCCTTATGAAGAATTTTAACGAAACGAAAATAGCCGTTATCGGCGCAGGCCATGCGGGAATAGAAGCAGCGCTTGCCGCCGCTCGAATGGGTGTGCCAACTGTGCTTTTTACAATGAATCTTGATGCGGTCGGCAATATGCCGTGCAATCCGTCTATCGGCGGAAGCGCAAAAGGGCACCTCGTTTTTGAAATAGACGCCCTGGGCGGCGAAATGGGGTATGCGGCGGACCTCGTTACCCTGCAATCCAGAACCTTGAATCTCGGCAAGGGCGCAGCCGTACATTCCAAAAGAGCGCAAGCAGACCGCGCGCGATATAAAGAAATAATGAAAGAAACGCTCGAAGCGGAGCCGAACTTGCGCCTCGTCCAAGCGGAAATCGTTGAAATTTTAACCGAAGACAAGAGCGGCGAAACCAGAGTCGTCGGTGTTAAAACGAAGCTTGACGAGATATTCGCCGCAGAGTGCGTTATCATAGCGGGCGGAACGTTCCTTGAGGCTGAAATTTTCGTCGGCAACAAGGTTTACTCAGGCGGCCCGGACGGAATGATGCACTCCGAAGGACTTTCAGCTTCGCTTAAAAATATCGGCATAGAGCTTATGCGCTTTAAAACGGGAACGCCCGCAAGAGTCCATAGAAGAAGCGTTGATTTTTCAAAGCTTGAAGCCCAGGCGGGCGAAGAAAATCCCATGCCCTTCTCCGTCAGAACGAACGTGGAAGAATATGAATCCCGCTCATCTCTTCCCTGCCACATAGTTTATACGAATAAAGAAACTCACGAAATAATTCTCGGCAACCTTCAAAGAAGCGCAATGTACTCCGGAAATATCACGGGCGAGGGCCCAAGATACTGCCCCTCTATCGAAACGAAGCTCGTTCGCTTCGCTGACAAGGAAAGGCACCAGCTTTTCGTCGAGCCGTGCGGCGAAAACACAGATGAGCTTTATATACAAGGCTTCTCAACCTCAATGCCGACGGACGTTCAGCAGAAAATGCTCAAGAGCCTTCCCGGCTTTGAAAATGCCGAAATCATGCGTTACGCCTACGCTATAGAATACGATTGCGCAGAGCCCACGCAAATGAAGCCAACCCTTGAATTTAAAAACGTACGCGGCCTTTTCGGCGCAGGACAGTTTAACGGAACTTCGGGTTATGAGGAAGCGGCGGCGCAGGGCGTCGTTGCGGGAATAAATGCGGCGCTTAAGGTGCAAAACAAGCCCGAAATGATTCTCCCCCGCTCATCGTCGTATATCGGAACGCTTATTGACGACCTTGTCACCAAGGGCACACGTGAGCCTTACCGTGTTATGACATCACGAAGCGAATTCCGCTTGCTTTTAAGACAGGACAACGCAGATGCGCGCCTCACCCCATACGGCTACGAGGCGGGACTTATAAAAGAAGACAGATACCAAGCCTTCCTTGAAAAGCAAAAGAAAATCGCAGACGAATGTCATCGCTGCGAAAAATGCGTTATAGCGCCAAGCGCGGAAGTTAACGCCCTGCTTTCAGAGCTCGGCTCAACTCCCATCAAAACGGGAATTAAGCTCTCCGAGCTTATAAAGCGACCGGAGCTCAGCTATAAATCCCTCGCCCCCATTGATAAAAATCGCCCCGAGCTTCCGAGAGCGGTCAAAGAAAGCGCAGAAATTCAGATGAAATACGAGGGCTACATCGCCCGCGAGCTTCAAGAAGCCGAAAGAATGCGCAAACTCGAAGCCAAAACCATTCCCCACGATTTCAACTATAAAGAAATCAGCGGTTTGCGCCTCGAAGCCATTGAAAAGCTTGAAAAAATACGCCCCCTTAACATCGGCCAAGCCTCCCGAATCAGCGGAGTCAATCCGGCAGACGTGAGCGTTTTGCTGATAAAGCTTGGCAAACAGTGAATTTCGCAAGAACGAATCCTTTAGCTAAAAAAACTTCTCGATTAAATTTCATATTAAAAACCCCGTGCGATATTTCGCACGGGGTTCTCTTTTTCGGCTATCCGAGGATTGCCGTTTTATTTTTGCGGAGCTCTTCCGCGGGGATTATTTAACAGTCTTGTAAGTTGCTGCTACGTAAGAGTAAGCATAGAGCGCTCTTGCAGCATCGATGTACTCAGCGTTTGCTTCTTCGCCGGTTACAATCATATCGTTGATGTATGCTGCGAGGTTATAGTTAACGTTACCAATGGTTTCAGTTACGGAGTTATCGGGACCCCAGTAGAACTTAATAGCGAAGTCATTTCTTACGTTAGCAACGTTGTAGTAAGGCTGACGTTCAGGGTTAGTCAAGTTATTCCAAGTGGTGTTGTTGCCTGCCATGTAATAGTTGTAGCTGGTGTCACCGTTGTTGGTGATGTTGCCATCCTTATCCATGGTTGCCCAGATGCCCGCGCTACCGTAGTATACTTTTCCGTCCTTTTCAGCCCACATATTGTTGTATACGGGAGTTTTGAAGCCGGTGTAAGCGTGCAAGCCGTATGCATAGTACTGAGTTCTGCCGGTGGAAGAGGGCTTCTGAAGACCCTTTATAACAGCTTCTTCGGAGAGCTTGATTATGAAGCTGGGCTCGAAGGTGTCGAAGTTGAAGGTAATAGAGTCAACGTAGGTAAGAGCCTCTGCATCGCCTTCATTTGCGCCGGTTCCGGTTACGTAGTTGAGCGAGCCAACGTTGTGGAGAGCGTAGAGGTCGCCATCTGCTTTAAATCTATCAGCAGTAAGACGGTTGTAGTATTCAAGATACTCGTCATACTCGTTGATGATTGCAGTGTAGATAGCCGCGCCTTCAGCGTTCATATCTGCGTCGTTCACTTCAAGAACCTTGGATGCATAGTTAGCCATGTTAACGATAAGAGCCTTGGTAGCTTTACCCTTTTCGGATTCATCTGCATCGTATATTTCCATAACTTTTTCTGCATAGGTGGGAACGCCAACGTATACGGGGAATGTAATTCTTTCTTCGCCAACGTAGTAAACGATGTAGAAGGTCTTGATTTCAGCATCAGCGATACCAAGCATATAACCGTACTTCTCGTAAGGTACGCCCTGGAGAGTTCCGCTAGCAAACTTGGTGATACCAAGAGAACCGTCGGGAGTGGTAGAAACCGTAAGGTTAGATACGCCCTCAATCGATTCGGGAACGTAGAGGTTCATTACGAAGTTGGAGTAGAGAGAAAGGTTATACTGAAGTCCGGGGAACGAGTCGGGAGTAGTCTTGCCCATTACAGCTGCGATATTGTATTCGCCGCTTGTTGCAAGGCCTGCGGTTGCAGCTGCGAGCTGTTCTTCATTCCAGCCGATTCTGCCATATCCGTAGTAATCTGCGGTGTGGTCAGTTTCAATATCCTCGCCGTCAAATGCGTCGAGAGTATCGGTTGAGCCGGGGAGATAGTAGTCAGTGCCAAGGATGATAAGTCCTGTTGCATCAGTCCAGTTAACAACTACAGCGCTAACGCTCTTAGAAACGGGATATGCAATTCCTGCAGCGGTAACGATCTTAACGTCTTCGCCCTCAACGAGAGTCCATCCGTAGAGATAATCGTACGACTTGGTTTCTTTGTTAAGAATAGCGGTAAGTTCACCGTATTCTGCGGGAGATGCGAGGTAAGAACCGAGAACTGCGTTCTTGGTTACTTCGATACCCTGATAGGAGTATCCGATAACAACGATTTCGCTTGCATCTGCGGGAGCGGAGTAAGCTGCTCCTCTTGCCGCGGACCAGTCTACAAACTTATAAGCTGAAGATATGAAGCCGGGGAACGACTTTCCGTTATCAACGAACTTAATGTTGTTGTAATTGATTTCAATTGCCTCATCAACGTTAGCAAGAAGCTCAACGATAGAGCCTTCCTTGATTGCTGCGTTAGCAGTTTCAACGTCGAAATATTCTACGCCGTCAACTCTGATTACAGGAGCAGGAGCGCCCGCTTTGGGTATAGAGTTGTGTATAGGGCTGTTTGCAAGATCTTTAACGACATTGCCGTCTGCATCTACAAGACCAAGATCTTCGGAAGTGAAGGCGTGGGTTATAGGCATAAACATGAGGTTGTCGTAGCAGATAGAGCTCTTCTGAGAAGCGGAGCTTCTGATACGAAGGTCATCAATGTAACCACCCGCCATAGCGTCGCCTACAGCAAGGCATCCGCCAAAATAGTCGGCAGTGGTAATGGGGTTGTAAGAGTCAAGAAGTACGCCGTCAACGTAAACGCTCATCGTGGTTCCTGTGGGATCAACAACCTGAATGGTTACGTCGCTGCCTTCCTCAAGAGGAATTTCTTTTACCTCACCCAAAACGACGTCGAAGATTACAGTAACTGTCGTCCAAACGCCCTTTTCGGTGGAAATTTTAGTGTTACCGCCTATGAATTTTATAGTATCGCCGCTGATTGTAACGCTATTAGTAGCCTCATATGCGGTGTCGCCAAAGCCTGTATATTTGCCGGTTGCGTCAAAATTAGCGGATTTATATCTACCTTCTATACCGAAAGAAGTGGTTGCGAAATAGCCGTCGTCTGTGGAAATGTCAAATTCCCAAATGTAAGCGCCAACTTTTCCGTAATGCCAGTTTGCATTGTTATTAGCATCCCAGCCGTGGTATCCGCTGTTGCTTATCGCGCCTTCAAAGGAATGTTTAACGTAACCAAGAGTTTTATCTATAACGCCGTTTCCTGCAGTAAAGGGGAAGGAATTGAAAGGAGTTGCCTCGTCACCGGTGTTATAGTAAGCTGCAAGGCCTTCGTAAGCCTTAACTACCTCAAAATATTCGGAAGTGTTTCCGAAGTATGCAGCCTTGAACGTACGAGCCACACCGTCGGTAACGCGAACTATGTTACAAGAGATAACATCGCCCTCAACGTAAGTTGAGTCGGACCAGCCGCTGGTTACGCCTGTGTAGAGGAAGGTCTTTGCGCTGTCAACAAGAACACCGTCCATATAACCGCCAACCCACTCGCCGGTGAGGTTGCCGCTTGCATCCTTAAGAGGAAGGTAATAGTTAGAACCTGCGGACATTGAGCCACGAGCCCACGTACCGCCGATGATTTTGAAGTTAACGCCGTACATAAAGAACTGCGGGAATGCGTTTGCGGTTGCGCCCGTCTTAGGAGCAGCAACAAAGTCGCAGTCCGTAAAAGTAAGCTGATGCTTATGGATATTATTGCCGGTTATACCTCCATCGGCAGTTACTCCACGCCAGTCAGTTGTTATCGTGCAATTTTCGAAATTAGCGTTAAGGTTACCCTTTAACTCTATAAAGGTTGCGCCGGGGTTGTGTCCGCTTGCGTGCATTGCCTGAGAGTAAGAGCCAAACTCGGAGAAGAATCTCGAATTCTTAGCAACGAGAGTCATATTTGCTTTGCCCATAGAGATTCCCTGCGCGGCAGTATCCTTCCAGCTGTAGTCGCTATTCTTAAAAGCGGATACGTTTGTTACGCTGCTTGCGCCCTGAAGGTGGAATATCTGACCGTAAAGCATGTAAATCTCAGAGTCTTCAATGTTGATAGCTATGCCATCACCCGCAGAAACAGCCCAAGAATAACCGTAAGGAGTTGTGTTTTCGGGAACTTTTGAAAGAAGAGGAATGACAACCTTTGCTCTTGAAAGGTTAAGAGCAGATGCGCCGTTATATACGTTGAATACAATTCTTCTACCGTTATATGCGTTTACGGTTACAAGACCTGAAATGTTAAGAGTTGCTTTATTCGTGATATAGAATGCTGTAACGCTTGTATTCGTGTTTGCGCCGTCTTCGATAGTTCTGTGATTGATAACTATACCGGACGTAGCGCCGTCTGCATTAAAGTTAACAACGGTGTTTTCACCGGAAGCTGCGATAACTTCGAAAACGTTTGCAAAAGTACCTGCGCCCGTAACGGTAAGGCTTCCGCCTGCGGTTACGTTAAATACGCGGGTTGCCGAATCGCTTGCGGTAATCGTTTTGCCGTTAAGGTCAATAGTTGCATTGATACCTGCAACATTAACAACCTCGTTAACGGTTACGTTATCGTAAAGCTTGATAGTTGCGCCGTTTGCGCCTGCAACAGCAGCTGCAAGAGTTTCGTACACAACGCCGCCTGCCATAATAGCAACGGTTTTAGTTTCAACAACGGGAGTCGCATTGATTACGTTTCCTGCAACAAGGTAGTCGTTAGGAATGTTTACGGGAAGAGTCCAAGAGGAAACGAACGTTGCAAGGTTACCCTCGAGGGTAACGGGGAATTCTTCATTCATTGCGGGGATAAGAGTGCCTGCCGCAACAGTCTGTTCCTTGTCAACACCGGCAAAGCTATACTTTACAGTGTAAATTTCGGAAGCGGATGCGGGAACAAGCGAATAGTATCCAAAGCTTCCAATGTAGTCAACAACCTTATGGGTTGCGGATACGAATCCGGGGAAGGTGAAGCCGTTAGGCTCAAGCTTGAAGGATACGTTTGCATTTATCGGGGACTCGAAGTTTGCGAAAAGCTTAACGGTAGAGCCTTCGGTAATAGCAGCGATAGCTTCTGCTTCAGTTGCGTATTTTACGCCGTTAACAGTCGCTACGGGAACGATGTACTCGTCAGCGGTGGGCATGATAAGGAAGTGAGGAAGTCCTTCAAGACTTTCAACAGCCGTGCCGTTCTCGTAAATACCGAGATCCACGTTTGCGGAAACGGGATATTTGGAAACGCGAACGTTATCAAAGCACCAGGAATCTTCGCGGTTTTCCACCGCGGTCTGGGCGATTCTGAGACCGTCAATGTAGTAGTTAGCTTCGTAACCCTCTACGATGTAACCGCCTATACCAACGGTTGTGGGATCGATTTTAATAGTGTTGAGGTATTCACCGTTCAAGTAAACGAGCATATCGTACTTCAAAACCTGATAAGCATTCTTTTGAACGTAAGTGTCAGGAACAAGATCAAAGATTTCATTGCCGCTTGAGTTCTTGTTTCCGTTCTTTGCGTGAACGGGGATATTTACGTTCTGCTTAAGCTCAGACATTTCAAAGTCGTAAATAACAGTTACTCTCGTCCATTCGCCGGTTGCGGTAGGAAGAGTGTATCTTTCGGCACCAACAAACAAGTTCGTGCCGTCGAAGCTAAGATTCGGATTAGGAGAGTAATCCATTGCGTTTATCTGAAGACCCGCATTTGAGTAACCAAGATATTTGCCGGTAGAGTCAAATCTCGGCTGCTTACCTCTTCCCTGTGTTGTTAAAGTGGTCTTTGTATAAGCGCCGTTTTCCGTAGCAATATCAAATTCAAGTATGATCTCGTCGTTAGTAACGATAGAGCCGGCTGCGCCGGTAGGAGTCTGAATGTAAACATACTTGCTCGAAGCGGTAGTACCGGAATAGGTCTTGCCGTCCCAGTAGAACTTAACGTATCCGTTTCCGCCGGGAGTAAGAACGGAGCTAACAACACCCTTGTCGGGGTTAATACCGACTACGTTAGAGCCCATTTGAAGAACGGTAAAAGGGTTGGTTCCGGTTGCTGCATCCGCGCCAACCTTGGTGAAGTCACCGGTAGCGGTAACGGAGTCAGCGTTTGACATACCGTAAATATAATCGTCCCAAACATAATCTTCTACAACGGGAAGATAGCTGTTATAGATATCCATGTCGGAGAAGTAACCGGTTGAGAAGGTTTTTGCGGTGCCGTTAACAACGATGGTAACAGCAGTGGGAAGAGTTCCGGTAATAGTCGATGCGGGGTTGTAACCGGCTGCGTTCTGCCAAGAGGTTGAAATAACCGTATCTTCGCCCTTCAAGCCGGAAACGCCGAGAACGTTATCAACGTAAACGCCGAGCCAATGACCGGTGTTTTTGCCCTCTGCATCGGTAAGCTCAATATAGTGAGGCTGACCGTTAGCAAGGTTGCCAAATCCGTTTATAGAACCGCCAAGGAATCTTACGTTGGGGCCGTAGCAGAAAAGGTAAGCGGGGCGGCTTGCAGCGCCGTTGTTTCTTATGTGACAGTTGTTAAACGTAAGCTGCGATTTGTTAGCGCCGTGCTGTTCATCGTAACCTATAGAGTGTTTAGCCGCGCCGTAAAAAGCTCTGCCGTAGCCGTAGAACTCACAGTTTGTGAAATCTGCTTTATTAGCGGTGCAATACATCAAGTCACCGTCAATGTAGCTCGTATAATTTTCTGCGCTGGTAGCGGAAAATTTCGAGTTGTTGGCAACGAGTATATCATTATTGGTTATAGAAAAAGCTTTTTTAATTTCAGGAAGCTTTGTGGAATCCCACTTCAAGCTTACTGCGTCGCTCGCGTCAACGTCCACGATGTAAGGATGGATATTAAGAGAGCCGCTGTTAGCCGAATAAATAACGTAGGAATAAACACCCTCAAGTTCCGAATTGTTAATAGTCGTATTCGAATTCTGAGTGTAGATTACTTTGCCGGCAGGAGCGCCGGTAATGGTGGGAGCTGCGTAAAGAATATTAGCGTCTGTAATGTTAAGGTTTACAGTTCTGATATTCGCATCGCTGTCCGCAACGTTGAAAATCGTTCTGCTATTTGTGTCTCCGTTCGTGTTTACAACGATTTTACCGGAAACGTTAAGAGTTGAACGGTTCTCGAAACGGAAGGTATTAACGTCAGCCGCAGTGTCTGCGAGATTGTTGTTGATAACAATACCCGAGCCGGTTGCGTTAACGGTAACAACACCGTAGTTCGAACCGCCGATAAGAACTTTGCCGCTGTTATTAAGCGTACCCGAACCCTCAATAGTGAGTTTTGCGTTCGTATGTACGTTAAACAGCATAGTGCCATCTGTAACGGAAACGGTTTTTCCGTTGAGGTTAATTTTAACGTTTGTGGTTTCGCCCTCAAGGGTCAAGCCCGTATTGAGCGTCCAGTCAGCGTTAAGATAAATGGTGTGGGTATTAGCTGCTGCAGCGAGAGCCAGATCCCACGTTTCGTAGCCGGTGCCCTGAACGACGAAATTGCCTTCTACTGCAGGAGCAGCAGGAGTATCTTCCGCCGAAATGGCAAGAGCAAGCACTCCGACAAGGAGACAAAGTGCAAGCACAGCTACAAGGATTTTGCTGAATCTTTTCATTTTCTCAAGTTCCTTTCAAAATATTGTATATAGATTTAAAAAATTGAGATCTAAATTAAATAAAGGAATGTGCGAATTTTGATTTGTTTCATGCTTTCTTATCTGCGGGGCGGGGTTAGCGCCCCGCAGAAATTCGTTAGGATTATTTTTCAACTACTCTTGCGTAATCCTGCGATGCAAGAGAGAATGCGTAAAGTGAAAGCGATGCGTTCATGAAGGATGAGTTTTCGTTATAGATGGCTTCGTATTCAGCGTAAATAGCTTCGTTTTCAGCCTTGATCTTTTCGTTTTCAAGCTTAAGAGCTTCATATTTATCCTTAAGAGCGGCATTTTCGGGTTTAGCAGCTTCTTCCGCCGCTCTTTCCGCTTTAATTCCCGCTTCAAGCGCCGCCGCCATAGCCGCATCAGCCTTAACACGAGCTTCGCTTGCGCTCTTTGCAAGATACTCAACGTATGCCGCAAGGCTGTAAGAGCCGCTAACGACCGTTCCGTCGGGAGTGTAAACCGCAACGTTGATAACGCCCGTTGCATCACATACGCTCATATCGATCGTTGTTGCGTAAGCTTCCGTCATCTCGCCCCATTCTCCGCTCACGATATTCGGCTCAACGTATGCGCCGTTATTGTAAGCAAGGTGAGAAGCAAGGTAGGAAAGGCTCTTGTTGCCGTCGTAACGCTCGTGATAAATGAGGGTGAACACACCGATGTTTCCATCGGGCCAAGTGTAAATTCTGCCGTCCGTGGTTTCGGGTTTGACAAGCTTATCAAGCACGGTATCTCTGTACTTGAATACGAACTTCGGCTGATATGCTCCGAATATGAAGGACACGCCTTCCATATATTCGCCGATACCGGATACGTCTACGTTCTTTTCAGCGTCGCTGAAGCTTATCGAATCGAAATCTATAAGATATTCGGAGTAAGCGCTAAGCAAAGCTTCGTACTTGGGCGCGCCGTTTGCGGTATTGTTAGCAAGCTTGTAGCTTTCGTTTGCGTATCTTACCATATTCATCATAAGCGCCGCGCTAAGCTTTTCTTTTTCGGAGAGCTCTGCTCCGTCTTCCATGATTTCCGTCATAACGGCTTCCGCATAAGTGGGAACACCGCAATTGATGGTATCAACGAAGAGCTCGCCCTTAACGCCGAATGCGATTTTGTACTCAGGCTCGCTGGCATCTGCCGCGCCGGGATATACCGTGTAGGAGTTGTACGTTACGCCATCTAAAGTCACCGCGCCGGTTTCGAGAAGCACGTACCACTTGCCGTCTATAAGCTTGTAGTTTGCCTCACGGGTATGGTTATGAGTGCTGGTGCACTCGCACTCACGGTAAATTCCGTAAAGCTCAAGGTCTTCGGGAAGATTTTCCGTGGGAAGATAGAAGTTAAGTTTGAAGTAAGTGTATGCCACAAGGTTCATCTTAAGACATTCGACGGAGATTTCGGGCTCGCTCCACTTGGGATATACGTTAAACGTACCCTTGGTGAGCTCGAAGTCCTGAGGAATATCCCAACCTATGAAGTTTATCGAATACCATTCGTTGTCAACGAGGTTTCCGACAAGCTCTTTCGCTTCTTCTTCGGTAAGAACCTCAACGATTTTACCAAAGGGAGCGTTGTAGTTTGAGTTTCCTATTGCGTTTCCGTCAGAATCAAACCAAGTGATAAGCGCAAGATTTTCGGGAAGGTCAACGTAGCATCTCACGTCGCCCGCATCTGCCATAGCTACGATGCATGAAGCTTTGAGAGTGAGTCCCGATTCTGCGAATGTTTCGCTATCAACGGTAAAGCTGCATCCTGCGCCGATTTCAATAATCTCTTCGCCAATAACAGCGAGGGGCGCGCCAACGTAGCAAGCGTCGAAGCTTACGTATTTTTCAGCGCCGGAAGCCCGAACGAGATCGGCGTTCGATTTGAAGCCGGAATCTTTGAAGCTTGCGGTGAGAGTTGCGCGTTTGTCGGAATCTGCAGCGAGGAGAGTCAAGCCGCCCTCGTAATTAAGATTCTCAACGTTTATCGCCGTGGGAAGCGCCGTTGAAATCATTGCGCCGCCTTCGGCAGCTCCGTTATCGGTAAGATTAAGACCTACAATATTAAGAGTTACATTACCTATGTAATTATATGTATCTTCTCCTATCGCGGGATCGTGCACGTAGGTGTCATGGCAGTCAATAAGCTTCGCCGTGCTTATCGTAAGGTTTTCAGCTGCGCCGTTGCCTATCGTAATTTCAACGCTACCTGCTTTGTATCTGTCGTACACCGCGGTAAAGAGAGTTGCATTTCCGAGGACGTCAATTCTCGCGCCCTCGCGTGAAGAATAAATGTTGAGTTTTGCGCCGCCGAGAAGCTCAAACACGTCGAATGTTTCTGCGCCGCTTACCAAAATGTCTTTTCCGTTAAGGTCAATTTCAAGCGTTCCAACCAAGGTGGTTGCGGAATCGAGTTCAACGACATTCCAAAGAACAACTTCAACGTCGCCAACTGCGAGAGCCGCCGCAAGATTTTCACCGAAAGCGCTCTCGGTTATATATTCCGTTACGCCGTTAACCGTAAGGTCGTAGTAGTAAATTCTGGTTGAATATTCGGCAACAGCCGTGATCGTGAGATCGGATTTTGCGAAGTAGCCGTTTGCAACGTTCGTGCCGTACGAGCCGCTCCATTTAACGATGGTCCAGAGCATACCGTCTTTAGCAGCCTCTGCGCCCTGGCCCGCTTGTATCATTTCGGGATAAAGCGTTCCCTCTGCGGCAATTGTTGCGAGCTCCGATACGCCGAACAAATCGTCCTTGTAGTTTATGCCGTATATTTCACCGATTCCGGCAGGCGTTACGAGGTAGCCGCCGAAAGTACCGGTATAGTCAACCAACTTGTGATCCTTTGAAATCACGCCTGCAAAGCTGAACTCACCGGGAATGATTTTGAAGTTAATCTTTTCTGTTCCGAGATTTGCAAGAATCTCGTCAACGTTGAACGCAACTTCGAGATTACGTTCAAGCTCGACTACCGAGCCGTTTTTAATAGCCGCAAATGCATCCGCCAACTGCTCGTAAATAACTCCGTCTACGATTGCGCCGATAGGAGTTACAATGTATGCGCCGGTTGTGCTGGAATCTTCAACAACTCTGTGCGTTTCCGATATTACGGTAGGAGTTTTATATCCGTTGGTTATCAAGGTGAACTTAATTGAATCAAGTCCAAGCCCTTCAAGAACTGAGTTAATGTCGATTGCCGCCGTCATATTACGCTCAAGCTCAACTACCGAGCCCTGCTTGATTGCCGCAATTGCATCCGCGTCTTTTTCGTATCTGACGCCGTCAACGATTACAGCGGGAGGAGGCGGAGGCGCTATCGTGGAGTTATCCACCATTATCATAAAGTGCTCAAGGCCTACGAGGCTTTGAACGAGATTGCCGTCAGAATCGAAGAGGCCGAGATCGATATTGTCTACCTCTTTATAACGTGAAGCGCGTATATTATCTATACACCAAGAATCTTCACGGTCTGCGGTGGCGCTCTGTGAAATTCTGATTCCGTCGAAGTAATAGCCGGATTGCTGACCGTCAACGATGTATCCGTTATAACCGATCGTCGTAGGATCAATCGTCTGGGTTGCGAAATATTCGCCGTTCAAATAAATGTGCGCTTTGAAGCTGTTGACCTTTCTCGCTTTCACGGTAACGCTTGCGCCGGACACAAGGTCGAATACTTCCTTATTGCTCGTATTCACGTTGCCGTTCTTTGCGTAAGCGGGAATGGTTATTTCTTCAAGAGTCGAGGAAGTGTCGGGATCAACGATAAACGTTATTCTCGTCCAAACGCCCGATTCAAGAGGAAGTGTGTAAGTCTTATCAGCGAAACTAAGTGAGTTTCCGTTGAGGTGTATATCAACTTTAGGAGAATAGTCAAGCGCTGAGATCTGGAGTCCTGCATTGGAATAACCGAGATACTTGCCCGATGCGTCGAATCTGGGCTGGCGCTGTCTTCCCTGGAGAGAGAATGTTGTTTTGGTGTAAGCGCCGTTGTCTGTTGAAATATCCCACTCGAAAACGTACTTATCGGTTTCAACCATGTTTCCGTTTGCGCTTCCGGGAGTTTTTATTTCAACGTACTGGTTAGATGCCGTGCTGCCCGTAAAGGTCTTGCCGTCCCAGTAGTGCTTAAGGTAGCCGTTTCCTTTGCCGGTAAGAACGGTGGAAACAACGCCTTTCGCCGTTCCAACGCTGTAAACCGTTGCGCCAAAGGGAAGCGTACCCGTCGCCGCATTTGCGCCGTCTTTAATGTAGTCGCCTGTATATTTTATTCCGTTAAGGTCGGAATAAGAAATCACGTTATCCCAAACGGGATCGGAAACAGGTCCCGAAGGCGAACCGGGATTAGAGCCGGAATCCTCAGGGAAATAAGAATTGTAAAGATCGTTGTCGCTGAAGTATCCTGCGATAAATTTACGCATCGCGCCGTCTATAAGAAGGGAGATGTCGTGGGTCTTAGCGCTGTCGGGTTCAGCGTACGTGGAATCTGTCCAGTTGCCGGATACTCCTTCATAAACGAAGCTTCTCGAGCTGTTAAGGAAGACGTTGTTTATATAACCGCCCGCCCACTTGCCGGTGGGATTACCCTCTCCGTCAACGAGAGCAAGATAATAATGAGAGCCGTTTCCTATGGCGCCGGGGACACTGAACGAGCCGCCTTCGATTTTGTAGTTAACTCCGTAAACGAAGAAGGGGGCTGCGGAGTTATTGCCGGGAGCGTCGAAGAAGTGACAATCTTTAAAGTAAAGCTGATGCTGATTTAATTTCTTTGTAGTTATCGTTGAGTTTGAATCGGCAGTCACCGCGCGGAAGTCGGTGTAGAAAATACAACTGTCAAACTTCGCATCCATTTTTGCGTATATACCCAAGAGGCTCGCGCCGGGGTTGTGTCCGCTTGCTGAGAAAGTCTTTGAGTAACCGGAATAGTCAGAGGAGAATCTCGTGTTGCTCGCGGTAAAGCGAATGGTGGGATCCGCAAGTTTGATTCCCGTAGCAGCTCCGGAATTCCAGTCGTTGCCGTTTTTGTACGCCGTTACGTCAACGCTTCCGGAAGCTCCGGACGCATAAATAAGCGTACCGTACTGTACACTGAGATCGGAATCGATTATATTAACATCAATGTTATCGTTAAGGACAATAAGTTTAGAATATTCAGTTGCGCCGTTACCCGTTCCCGCTACGTAACCTTCGGTAAGAAGAGGAACGTGGATTTTCGCATTCGAGATATTGAGTGCCGCAGCGCCCTGAGTGCCGGAGCCGCTTCCCATGTGCACAACGTTTCTCGTACCGCTTTTGCCATTAACCGTAATTAAGCCGGATAAATTAAGTATTGCGCGATCATGAATACGGAAAGCGCAAATGACGTCTGCGCCCGCCGCCGTTTTAGCGTGATTAATCGTTATACCGTCTTTGCCTGTGCCTTCAACGGTTACAATGGAGCCGCCGGCAGCGCCGAAACAGTTTTTAACGTTATTAATTTCACCTGAGCCGGTTATCGTCAGTTCGGATGAGTGCTGAGCGTTGAACGCAGTTGCAATCGTCGCAGGATCTGCCACCGTAACGGTTTTGCCGTTCAGGTTTATTCTGACCTTCGTTCCCGCGCCGGAAACGACGATTCCTTCCTCGAGAGTTATATTCTCGTTAAGATAAATCGTGTGAGTGTTGTCGGCCGCAGCAACGGCTTCCTCCCACGTTTCATAGCCAACGCTCGCAACAACGAACTTGCCCTTGATTGCGTTTGCGCTATCCCCGCCGTTTGCGAAAATCGCAAGTGCGAGAACGCCAACGAGAAGCATCGCTGTGAGTATGACTATTAGGATTTTGCTGGATTTCTTCATAATCGGCTTCCTTTCGTGAAATTCACGTGCAAATAGCAAAAATAATTTTTGTATTAATATTATAGCACGGAAAAACCCAAATGTCTATAGGCAAAATACCATTTTTATTTATTATATGTTGTGCAATTTCGCCAAAGTTTTGCCAAAACGCACGAAAATCACGAAATTCACTTTGCAAAATGCACAAATTTTCAAAACCGCTCTAAAAAATTGTCAAAATTTTCTCCGCGCCGCCAAAACCGCGTCTGAAAGCCCCGCCGCGCCACCCGTCACCTCTCCACGCCTTTGCTCAATTTTCCTTCCCAATTTTCTTCCCAAAAGACAACTATCCCACCATAAACCGCCGCAAAAAACCACATCACACTACTCGCCGTGCCACCCGTCACCCCTCCACGCCTTTGCTCGATTTTTCTTCCAAATTTTCTTCCCAAAAGACAACTATCCCACCATAAACCGTCGCAAAATCGTATCGCACCGCTCGCCGCCTACGCCCTTTCTGCTTTCCATCAAAAGCCGCTTTTCGCCCCGTAAAACTGCATTTTCCACTCGCCAAAACGCAGTTGCAAAAACCACATCACACTACTCGCCCGTCACCCCTCCACGCCTTTGCTCGATTTTCCTTCCCAATTTTCTTCCACAAAACAACTGTCGTGACACAAACCGTCGCAAAAATCGTATCGCACCGCTCGCCGCCTACGCCCTTTCTGCTTTCCATCAAAAGCTGTTTTCCGCTCTGTAAGACCGTATTTTCGCTCGCCAAAAAACGCAGCTCAAAAACACATTTCTCACTTGTCAAAAACACAGCCGCAAAAGTGCCTTACACTCCCAAATCGCAACCATGAGAGCAAATCGTCGAGAAACCCCGCTCAAACCGCTCGCCAAGCTACGCGCCAATCCCCTCCAGCAAAACCTCCATTAAAATTTTCTCCATCTCGGTGTTATACGGCGCTCAAATCTTATTCAAGCCCCCAATTAAGCAAGAATCGAGCAAAAAGCAACGAAAGCAAAAAACGGAGAAGTCACTACCCGTGTCACTTTTTTCGACTAAAAAGCGACAAAAATCAACCGATAAAACACCGGAAAACACCGTTTTTCTTTACACGCATGCCGCCAAATCCTACATTTTCACAAAAAACAACAGTTAAGCTCAGAAAAACAGCTTTTAGCGCTAAAAAACGCATAAATAGCAAACTATTGTTTACATTTTGACAAAAAACAAAGGGCGTTTTTAACACGCCCTGCTACATTTATCTAAATCGCTTAAGGTAGCTTCGTTACGTTGCCAAGATGCACGTCACACGAGTATGCAATCGCTTTAAATCCGCCCTTTTCATATTCAAGCACGGAATATGAAGCGTTCGTCGGGAATGGCACGTCGCTCGCCCACTTTTCCTTTGGCAAGCCTATCATTTTGCACCAAAACGCTCTCAAAGCCGCCGCATGAAAAACCACGGCAACGCTCTCGCCGTCATGTCGTTCTGCTATCTCGCTAATAACTGAATATATTCTCTCCGAAGCATCTGCCACGCTCTCGCCGCCGGGAAAGGTAAAGAATGCAAAATTTTCACGCCAGCCTTTCGTGAATCTTTCGTCAAGCAAAAGATCATCAACACGAGCACCTTCCCATTCTCCAACGCTCATTTCACGAAGTCTTTTCATAGGTACAAGCTCAAGCGAGCGCATTTTAGCGTGCGGCTCCGCTGTGTGCATAGCTCGAAGCAAATCACGCGAATAGACCGCTGCAAAAGGAACGTCGGAAAGCTTTTTCGCAGTTTGTTCAGCTTGAGAATATCCAAGCGGACTCAAATCAAGGTCAGTATGTCCAAGATAGATCCTGGATGCGTTTCCAATGCTCTCCCCATGTCTTATAAGATAAATCTTCGTCATTTCAAATTCTCACTTCCATAAAGCTATATTGATTTTACCACAAAAGAAGCTAAATGTCAATAAAACAAAGAGCACCGCAAGCTTCGTTTTGAAGTTTCCATATTTTACCATTTTCAAAAAGATGCTTAAAATTCCACGGTCAGACAGAAAATCCAGTCATTTCGCAAAAGGCAAAAAAATCACAAAAAAGCGCACAAAAGCACGCAAACAAAAAACACCCTAAAAAACAAGGCAAATCCGCAAAAACATGTGTGAAAAAACAAAGCAAATTCGCAAAAACACGCAAAAAAACGCCAAAAATAAAGATTTTTCTAAAAAACCACTCAAAAATATACGAAAAACTGCGAAAAATCAGCTAAAAATCAGCGAAAATTTATTTTTATTTTTCAAAAATCGCCAAAACCCTTGAAAACACTGAATTTTTCGCTCAAAAAAACACGGAGAGGCTAAATAGTCAAAAACATAGCAAAAAAACAGGTCAAAATTTCTGAATTTTTGATTAAACAGAAGAAGAAACAGAAAAACAAAACAGGCGCATATAAGAGGAAAATTCGAACAAAACAGCCGCAAAAACGCCGGAATTCTCATCAAAAACCGCGCTTTTTGCGCTTTTCTCACGGAATTGCCGCTGTTTTTTGGCTTTTTCAGAATGTTTGCGCTTCCCATGGGATAATAGAGCAAAAAACGAAATGTTTCACGTGAAACATTTCAAAATTTCGTTTGGAAGCTTTTCTCAATCTTTCTAAGAGTACTAGATGCAATATTTGTATTGACAATAGAACTAATAAATGATATAATAAATTAAAAGCAAAACGGTCAATTGTTTCACGTGAAACATTGTTTTTGGCTGTTTTTCAACGAAAAAGAGGTCAAAATGGCAAAAATAGTATCATTTTCTAACCAAAAAGGCGGAGTAGGCAAAACAACCTCCTGCGTTAACATCTCCGCTCAGATAGCCAACAAAGGCAAAAAAGTCCTCATGATAGATATGGACCCCCAAGGAAACGCAACGAGCGGCCTCGGAATCCCAAAATCTAAAGTTGATAAGACTGTTTATGACGTTATTATCGGTAAAACATCTATAAAAGAGGCTATTATCAAGACTAAATTCAAAAATCTTTCCGTTGTTCCGGCAAATATCAATCTTGCGGGGGCGGAGCTTGAGTTAAATCAACTCGAAGATTCAACAGATTTTCTTAAAAACGAGCTTGAAACGGTAAAAGCGGATTACGATTACATATTCATAGACTGTCCTCCCTCGCTCGGAATGCTCACCGTTAAGGCTTTATCGGCTTCCGACGGCGTCGTTATCCCCATGCAATGCGAATTTTACTCGCTTGAGGGTATGTCGCAGCTCCAAAACACCATAAAAAAGATAAGACAGCTATACAACCCCAACTTAAGAATAGTCGGAATACTTCTTACTATGTATAACGGCAGACTCACTTTGACAAGCCAGGTAGTAGCAGAGCTTAAAAAATACTATCAGGATAAGCTTTTCAAAGTTCCGATTTCAAGAACTGTAAGAATTTCCGAAGCTCCCGGCTACGGAGAGCCCATTTGTTACCACGATCCCTACGGCAAAGGCGCGCTTGAATACGCCAACGTTGCAAAAGAGCTTATGCTCCGCATTTAATCGATATTTTGATCGATTTGCGATATTTTATACGTAAAAAAGCCGACGAATCGACAAAATAAGCTGCCGTTAACTTTACGCAAAATCACCTCGCTTCACCTAAAAAACGACAAGTATTTAAGCAAAAAAGCGCAACTAATACACCATAACTGAGGTTTTTAATAATTTTGAGTGTCATTTTGGTGCAAAACCGGCGTCATTTGGCGGCTTTTACGAAAATTATTCACGTTACTTTAATAATTTTCCATTTTTTACCATTTTAAAATCAGGATTTTAACAGTTAATTACGTTCAAATAAAAAGGAGATAGATATGCCTAAAAAGAAAAACAGCGGCCTCGGCAGAGGTCTTGATGCAATTTTCCTTGAAAACTCGCTCGACGAAGAAAAAATAGTTAAGGAAAATCAAATAAATGTTATAAAGCTTTCTCTTATCGATCCCAAAAGCGACCAGCCCAGAAAGAACTTTGATAAGCAATCTCTCGAGGAGCTTGCAAAATCTATAAGCGAAAACGGCTTGTTGCAGCCCATAATAGTTCGTGAGTACGGCGAAGGAAGATACCAAATTATCGCAGGCGAGCGCCGTTTCAGAGCGTCAAAGCTTGCAGAGCTTACTGAAATCCCCGCAGTTATCATGAATAAAACCGACAGACAAGCGGCAGAAATCGCACTCATTGAAAACATTCAGCGCGAGGACTTAAATCCCATTGAAGAAGCGCTCGGCTTCAGAGCTCTTCAAGAAGATTACGGACTTACCCAAGAAGAGCTTTCGGAAAGAATAGGAAAAAGCAGAAGCGCCATTGCCAACGCTATGCGTCTTCTTGATTTGCCCGAAGAGATTCTTTCCATGCTGGCAGACGGCAAGCTTTCCGCAGGCCACGGAAGAACGCTTCTTGCGGTGAGAAACGAAGAGGCGATGATCGAGCTTGCTAAGCGTGTAATAAACGAGGACCTTTCCGTAAGACGCCTTGAAGAAGAAGTCAAAAAAGCAAACCGCAAGAAAAAAGAAGAGCCCGAAGAAGAGAGCGCTCTCCCTGTTATCAATTACTTCAGAGAAATGGAAATCCGTGTGCAAAGCCATCTCGGCAGACAGGTTAAAATTTCCGAAAAAGGAAGAAAGAAAACCATCACTCTCTTTTACGAAGACAACGAGGACCTTGACGAGCTTTTAAAAACGATCTGCGGCGACGATTTCCTCGACGAGTATTGATAAGGAGCTCAACATGACCTTTTTTGAAAAACTCGAGATATGGAAAACGGAAAACATTTTCTTAAAGCACTTATTTTTGGATTTTAAAGATTATAAAAACCTTAATTTCAACTTTCCGATAGGACTCATTCTCATCTTTTTCATGATTGCATTTCCAATTGCTGTTTTTCTTATAAATCACAGAAAAAACACGATTGCTACGTGCATAAAGCAGCTCTTACGATACGAAGCGCTGGATGAAGAGAGCGCAAGAAGCTTATCTACTCTCCGCCTTTCAAAATCAAAAAGCTTGAAAAGAATGCTTCTTTCGGGAGGACAGCTCTCCTCAATGGTAAAAATAGCAGGCTACAAAAAGCCGAGCTACGAGGAGTACCTTAAGGCTAAAAAAGAAAAGAAAAAGATAGAAAAATTCAAGTTTGACGATGCTAAAATCTACCTTCTTAAAGAAAAGAAGGAGGAGGCGGAAGATATTGCAGTTGCCGGCACGGCTTCCATCTTGCGCCCTATAATAATATCCCTGGCAGGCATGATAATCATCGCAATCCTTTTTATCTTTATGCCCGATATTCTCAATCTTTTGAATTCATCCCTTAATAAAAAATAAAAGTGGCGCAAAGCCATAGAAAACATTTTATAAAAAAGGACGAGAAAAATCTCGTCCTTTTTTATTGCCTTGAGCGCAATCACTCTTTATAATATTCACAATACGCGCTAAACCTTTATATAAGATAGCTTTTATCTAAAACTATGCCGTCTTTCATTTTTTAAATGCAGCTACGCTCAATGCATAACGACAGCACCCGTGTGTTAAAAAAAGAGTTTTTAAACTTTCATTTTGTAAATATTCATTTACATTTTTAATTCCCTCAAATCCGCATCCGACAAGTTTTAACGAAGCTTCAAGTCTTGTCCAGCTGAATAAAAACGAGTCCTTCTCTTCTCTTTCGCTTTGATTGAAATTTTTATCCGCCTTTTTTATTTGAAGCTCATCTCCCGATAAACTTGCATAGAAAAAAGAAACTTCAACGTCAAGCTCTTCTTGGGAAGAAAAATCAATACCCGAAAGGAATCGTTTTTCTAGGCGCGAGGCGCGCTCGCTATCTCCGAGGACGGATTGTATATCAACTCCCACCGAGTCACACTCGTCGCTAATGGCGACGGCTATCAAATCCCTATCGTGCGAAATAGAAAACGCCACGCTAGAATTTTTGAAATAAGGCTTCCCCATATCTTTATAATCCATTTCGGGAATCTTTTCATCAAAAGAATCGGTATAGAGCTTATTTAAAAATATCCTTGATAAAAGGCTCGCTTTTTTTCTATCGGGATTTTTTATTTTTTCTATCCTTTCCCTCTCATTTAAAGAAAGATAGGAATCAAGGCTCGGGCAATGCCCGAGCCCCGTCGTATCAAGTATTCCTACTAAAATCATACGTCCATAAGAACAGGCAAAATCATAGGCTTTCTCTTGGTTTCTTTGTATATGAATTTTGCAAGCTCATCCCTTATGTTGTTTTTAATTTGCGCGTAATCTATCTGGCGCGACTTTAAAGATTTTTCCAAAGCTGACTCAGCTGCCATTCTTGCCCCCTCAACGAGCTCTTCCGACTCCTTAACGTAGACGAAACCGCGTGACACTATATCAGGGCCTGATACTACGTAGCGAGAATGAAAATCAACAGTCGCAACAACGACTACAAGGCCGTCCTCGGCGAGATGACGTCTGTCACGCAAAACCACGCTTCCTATATCACCGACGCCGGAGCCGTCAACGAGAATTTTACCGGACGGTACCGTTCCCGCAAACGACGCGCTTTTTTTGTCAATTTCAAGAATTTTTCCTATATCTGATATAAAAATATTCTGCGCCGGAATTCCCATAAACTCGGCTATTTCTTTATTTGCGTAAAGATGCCTTGCTTCACCGTGTATCGGCATAAAATACTTCGGCTTAAGAAGCGACATTATAAGCTTAATTTCCTCTCGGCATGCGTGGCCTGAAACGTGGACCTCTTCAACCGAATCGTTAACCACTTTAACGCCGTTTTTAACAAGAGCGTTAATTATCTTTCCGACGAATCTTTCATTTCCGGGGATAGCGCTTGAGCTTAACACAACAACGTCGCCCGACGTAAGCTTCACTCTGTCGTGCTCCGAAAACGCCATGCGGTAAAGAGCCGACATAGGCTCGCCTTGGCTTCCCGTCGTTATAATGCAAATTTCCTCGGGCTTGTATTTTTTGATTTCCGATAAATCAATAAGAACTCCGTCAGGAAGATCCATATATCCAAGCTCAGCCGCAGCGCCGATTACGTTAACCATACTTCTGCCGGTAACTGCTACACGCCTACCGTGTCGCGCACTTGCATCTATTATCTGCTGAACTCTGTGAACGTTTGAGGAAAACGTCGCTATAAC
>JAZRGJ010000005.1:0-11702 GCA_045644125.1 Eubacteriales bacterium
TGCTCAAACGGACGGCAGTTTACGGGGGTAGCAAAGGTGTTATCAATGATAAGAGGAACTCCGTTTTCGTGTGCAGCGGTCGCAAATTTTTCTATATCAAGAACGGTAAGAGCGGGGTTGGCAAGAGTTTCTCCGAAAACAGCCTTTGTATTAGGACGGAACTGAGCCATAAGATCCTCTAAGCTGATATCGGGATCTACGAATGTGAAACCAATTCCCATTTTCTTCATCGTGACGGCAAAGAGGTTATAAGTGCCGCCGTATATGCTTGCGGATGAGATAATATGATCTCCTACCGATGCAATATTAAATATCGAAAAGAATGAGGCTGCCTGTCCTGAGGAAAGAAGCATTGCCGCCGTTCCGCCCTCAAGCTCGCAAATCTTTGCGGCTACGGTGTCACAGGTGGGATTCTGAAGTCTTGAATAAAAATATCCCGAAGCTTCAAGGTCGAAAAGCTTTCCCATATCCTCGCCCGTCAAGTATCTGAACGTGGTGCTTTGAACGATGGGAATCTGGCGAGGCTCGCCGTTTCCTGCGGTGTAACCGCCTTGTACGCATTTTGTTTCTATACCAAAGTTTTTCATGTTTTTTCCTCTCTATTCAATTTCAACCGCTACGGGATAGTGGTCTGAAAGATATATTCCGTTCTTTTCGTCACGCCATAAGCGCAGATTTTTTGCGCGTTTTGACAAAGACGGCTTTGCAAAAATATAATCGATTTTAATAAGTCTTGCGCTTTTTCCGAAGTTGTGGAACGTAAATCCGGATTTTTCGCTCAAATCAACGAAGCCTTGCTTGCGAAGAACTGACAAGCACTCATCGTCTTCGCTTGCGTTAAAGTCGCCGAGAATGATTTTTTCACACTCTTCGCTTTGTTTTTCCATTTCAAGAATGAGTCTTTCCATGGCAAGTTTTCTCGGATTAACGAAGTTAGCGTAATCAAAATCCTCCGGCACTTCGTCCTTTGAGGGCGGCGCTGTGTGCCCCGCCATTCCGAGATAATCGAGATGCACGTTATAAAAAGCGAATTTTTCGCCGCTCACCTTACTTGAAAGAATCGTGTGAACGCATATTCTCGGATAAATACTCTGCGACTTAAACCGTGAACCCGGAACGTCGGGCGTATCGCTGAGCCAGAAAATTCTTTCGAATGTTAAATCAAAGCCCGATTTGAGATAAGCTGTGTAAAGCCCTTCTCCCAGGCGGTTTTCAAGACGCCCCGAGCCCACGAAGGCGTAGTCGGGAAGAATCTTGCGAAGAACGTCGATATGCCGCTCAGTAACTTCCTGAAACGCTATAACGTCGGGGCACTCTTCGTTTATCTTTTCATATATAAGTCCTATTCTGTGGATAAAGCTGTTGATTCCGTCATTATCCCAAAGCGTTCTTATATTAAAGGTTACAATTTTCATTCAAAGCCTCAAATGACAAGTTATGTTTGCATTTATGCAACAAGAGCGATATGCGTGTCAAATTATTTCTTGGAAGAAATATATTCGTGTATTGCTTTCGCGGCAATTTTTCCGGCGCCCATCGCCGATATAACGGTTGCTGCGCCCGTTACGGCATCGCCACCTGCGAAAACGCCCTCTCTCGTTGTTGCGCCCGTTTCGGATTCAACTACGATACCGCCGCGGCGGTTGACCTCAAGACCGGCTGTCGTAGACTTAATAAGCGGATTGGGCGACGTTCCTATAGACATAATCACGGTATTAACGTCCAGGATAAATTCGCTTCCCTCGATTGCGTGCGGAGAGCGTCTGCCACGCTCGTCGGGCTCGCCGAGCTCCATTTTTACGCACTTCATACCGATAACGCATCCGTTTTTCGAATCTCGCTTATCGTCGGGGTTTTCATAACCGAGAATTTCAACGGGATTGTTAAGAAGCAAAAACTCAATTCCCTCTTCGATTGCGTGCTCTATTTCCTCACGCCTTGCGGGAAGCTCTTCCATTGAGCGACGGTACACAACGTACACCTTTTCAGCTCCAAGACGGAGCGCCGTTCTTGCGGCATCCATCGCAACGTTTCCACCGCCGACAACTGCAACCTTACCGCCCTTCATAATGGGAGTTTCGGGATTGTCACGGTAGGCTTTCATGAGGTTTGAGCGTGTTAAAAATTCATTGGCGGAATATACGCCTTTATACGATTCACCGGGGATTCCCATAAAATTCGGGAGTCCTGCGCCCGAGGCGATAAAGACGGCTTCGTTACCGAGCTCAAAAAGCTCGTCAACCGTTAAGGTCTTGCCGATTATCATATTCGTCATAATTTCAACGCCAAGCGCTTTGAGGTTTTCAACCTCACGCTCGACAATTTTTTTAGGCAAGCGGAATTCGGGTATTCCGTACACGAGAACGCCGCCCGCTGTGTGAAGCGCCTCGAAAACGCTCACCTTATAGCCAAGCTTTGCAAGGTCGCCGGCGCACGCAAGTCCTGCGGGGCCCGAGCCTACTATCGCAACCTTGCGGCCGTTTGGTTTTATATCAAATTTGGGAGTTTTTTCGTGCGCATTATGCCAGTCTGCAACGAAGCGCTCAAGGCGGCCGATACCTACAGGCTCACCCTTTATTCCTCTTACGCACTTTGATTCGCACTGCGTTTCCTGAGGGCAAACTCTTCCGCAAACGGCGGGAAGACTTGAGCTTTCGGATATTACTTTATATGCGCCCTCGAAGTCACCGTCCTTAATTTTGGCGATGAAATCGGGAATCCTTACGTTTACGGGGCAAGCCGTGACGCAAGGCATATTTTTACACGAAAGGCATCTTAAAGCTTCGTCTATTGCGGTTGCCTCGTCGTAGCCTGTTGCAACTTCAAAGAAATTGCGAGCGCGCGTTTCGGGGGCTTGAGTGGGCATTTCATTCTTTTTCAAGCTCATATTTGCCACGTCACTTTACCTCCTTTTTGAAGAGATTGCACGTTTCTTCATATTTATGGCGCTCAAAGTCACGGTACATTGCGCCTCTTATCATAGCTTCGTCAAAATCGACCTCGTAGCCGTTAAAGTCAGGGCCGTCAACGCACGCAAATTTGGTTACTTTTTCACCGTTAACGTTGAGGGTGAGTCTGCAACCGCCGCACATTCCGGTTCCGTCTATCATTATTGGGTTCATGGAAACGTCGCAGGGGATGCCGTACGGCTTTACCGCTTCAACAACGAATTTCATCATAATAAGCGGCCCTATGGTTATAACTTTATCGAATTTTTCACCGCCCGAAAGCATCTCGTTTATCGGCACGCAAACGTTACCGCAGCGTCCGTAAGAGCCGTCGTCAGTCATTACGCTGAGCTTGTCCGACACCGCCCGAAACTCGTCTTCGAGTATCAAAAGTTCACGGTTTCTGAATCCGATAACGCTCGTTACCTCAGCGCCAAGCTCGTGAAATTTTTGCGCAACAGGGAGAGCGATAGCGCATCCTACGCCGCCGCCCACGATAAGCACCTTTTTGATTCCGTCCGTGTGAGTGGGCATACCGAGAGGCCCTGCAAAATCCGATATATATTCACCTGCGGAAAGCATATTGAGCTTTGCGGTCGTAGCGCCTACTATCTGGAATATTATCTTGACGAGCCCTCTTTCCCTATCGTAACCCGCTATGGTAAGGGGGATTCTTTCGCCGTCGTTATCTACACGTAATATTATAAACTGCCCCGGCTCTGCTTTTCTTGCAACAAACGGAGCTTCAATCTCCATCATAGTCACCGAGGGGTTAAGTTCTTTTTTATTGACAATTCTATACATTTGTTTCTCCCAATAGCTTTGCCATGTATTATTTAATAATATATTTTATCACACACGCACGAATTTGTAAAGGGCTTTATAAAAAATAAAAGCTTTTGCGGAATAATATAAAATCAGACGCCGCTTTCACGGCGTCTTTAATTAAAATTTATCTGCGATTATCTCGTGGGCAAACGACGGTTTTCGTCGGTGTAAACGAGTAATAATTCTTCTTGTCAAGCATATCCTGTATTTTTCTCAAGGCGTCGCCGAAGCGCTGGAAGTGGACTACCTCACGCTCACGAAGAAAGCGAATTACGTCGTTTACGTCGGGATCGTCGGAAAGACGAAGTATATGCTCGTAGGTCGCGCGGGCTTTTTGCTCTGCCGCAAGGTCTTCGACGATGTCTGCAACGGCATCGCCCTTTGACGCAATATACGCCGCTGTGAAAGGCACGCCGGCGGCGCTGGAGGGATAAATTCCTATGCCGTGGTCAACGAAATACTGGTCAAATCCCGACGCTTTTATTTCATCGGGCGTTAAGTTTCTTGTCAGCTGATGGACTATAGCTCCAATCATTTCTGCGTGGCCGAGCTCTTCACTTCCGATGTCTGTTAAGATTCCTATCGTTTCGCCCGAGGGCATAACGTAGCGCTGGTTAAGATAGCGTGTTGCGGCGGCGAGCTCTCCGTCGGGGCCGCCAAGCTGGGAAATTATAGCTGCGGCAAGCTTGGGATTGGGATTTTTTATTTTTACGGGGTACTGAAGCTTTTTCTCATAAATCCACATCAGTCCGTCACCTCCTCTTCAAAATCGACGTGCCAAGGCCAGCTGTTTCCGACCCAAGTCCAGTTTTTGCCGTAGGCATCGGAGGCTTTTATAGGGCCGAATCTGTTAGAATATTCGAGGATATATTTCTCGAGTTCACCGTTTATTTTACGGTAATATTCGATAGCTTCGGAATTTTCGGGGTGGCAGTCGAGGTAAAGCTCGGTTTCGGTTTTTGCAAAGGCTAAGCCTTGGATTTTTCTCATAAGTTCCGATTTAGTCATGGCACGCTCCGTGGAACGGCTTATACAGCTCTTCAAAAAGAGTTCCGTGCGCCAAGGCGTCGTCGGGCGAGAGAAGCATACGCCAGCTCTGGTAAGGAGAATAAACCATCGCAAGCTGAAGTCCGTCATCATTTTTCATGACGTCGTTTCTCGCGCATCCGGCATTACGCTCAGGCGTCGGATAAGCGTTTTCATTCTTTTCCATATTTTTGTCCTTTTCTTGCGGATATTTCCGCTATTTTTATTTTATGCCAACGGAAAGATAAACGACAAAAAAATACGGCGCATCGGAATATGCGCCGTAAGAAAATCTTAATTTATTTCAGTACTGTCACCGTTTTGGGTGAGCGAAGAGGAGTAAAACTCACGAAGCGCCGATACCATGTCGGATATATCCTTAACGCTCATAGTTTCAACGGCGGAATGCATCGCCAGCTGAGGAAGCCCTATATCTACTGTGGGAATCGGAAGTTTAGTGCTGGCTATAGAGCCGAGAGTTGAGCCGCCGAGCATATCCGCGCGGTTGGAAAAGCTTTGCACGCTTACGCCGCATTTTGCGGCAATGCTTCTGAAAATTGCATCGGAATAAGCGTCTGTCGTGTATCTTTGATTTGCGTTATACTTTACAACGACACCGCCGCCGAGGATTGCGGAGTTTGCCTTATCGGTAAGCTCTGGATGGTTTGGATGCACTGCGTGCGCATTGTCAGCGCTTATCATAAAGCTTTGAGGAAGCATCTTTGAGAATTTTTCGCCTGCTATTTCACGAAGCAGCTCCGAGAAAAATGCGGATGCTGCGCCCTGTTTGGTTTCCGAGCCGACCTCTTCGTTATCAAAAACGGCAAATACGGGTATCGTTTTTTCAGCGTCGGCCGTAAGGAAAGCTTGGAGTGAGGAATAGACGCAAGCGAGGTCGTCAAGACGGGGGGCGAGCGCATAGTCGCCGATAATTTTCCCCTCATCTCTTGCATAAAGGAAAAGGTCGTGGCTAATTATATTTTCACGCTCTTGCGAAAGCTCGTTTGCGAGAAGCCCCAAAACGCCGTCGCCGCCGATAGAAGCGAGGGGGAGCAAATCAATTGCCGGATTGAACTTATAACCGTCGTTAACGCTTCTGTTCATATGAATCGCAACGCTCGGTATTACGGCAACGTCTTTATCAATATTAACGAGGCGGCACTCAATACCCGTGTCACTTTTCAGGTACACTCTGCCTGCCAGAGAAAGCGCTCTGTCAAACCAAGTATAATATATCATTCCGCCGTATTTTTCAACGTCAAGCTTCGTATACGAGTCAAGCTTCAAATCCCCCTTTACCTTAAACGAGGGCGAGTCGCTGTGGGATGCGCATATCATAAAGCCCTTTGCCGAGCCTTTGTATCTGAAAGCGATAAGAGATGAGCCGTTTTTCTTAATATAGTATTTTCCGCCGTCCGAAAGATTGAAATTCTCGCTTTCGGAAAGCTCCGTATACCCCTCAGCGTCAAGCATTTTTACCGCCGTTTCAACCGTATGGTAAGCCGTGGGAGATTTCTTTATAAAATCAAAAAGCCCGTTTATAATTTTCATTTTTATAAGCCCCTCAAGTCTTTTTTATTTATTTTACAACTATTTTAAATAAAAGTCAACTTCCTATTGAAAAAAGCGGCAAATTAGTGTAAAATAATAGGGTAAAAACTTTTTGGGAGTATTTTATGCTTGATTTTAAAAAGTACGGTGACGCTGAGGCGCCGCTGAAATTCTTCGAAGAATTTTCAAAAATACCTCACGGCTCCGAAAACACCGGGGCGATTGCCGATTATCTTTGCGATTTTGCAAAGAAAAGAGGTCTTTATTACCGCCGTGACGAAGCGAATAACGTGGTTATAAAGAAGCCTGCCTCAAAGGGATACGAAAACCGACCTGCCGTGATTTTCCAAGGCCATACCGATATGGTTGCGGAAAAAAAGCCCGGCTCTGCTATCGACCTTGAAAAAGACGGACTTGAGCTTTATATAGACGGCGATTTTCTTAAGGCTCGCAATACGACGCTGGGCGGCGACGACGGAGTTGCTTTAGCTTACGCTTTGGCAGTGCTTGATTCCGACGCTATTCCCCATCCGGATTTCGAAGCCGTATTCACCTCCGACGAGGAAATCGGTCTTATAGGCGCTGCGGCACTTGACACTTTTGATATAAACGGACGAATGCTTATAAATATTGACTCCGACGTTGAAGGTGTTTTCACAGCGGGATGCGCAGGCGGTGTGAGAAGCGACATTTCAATGCCCGTAAACTACGAAAATAACGCACGCCCCCTAGCATACAGAGTAAGAGTTCACGGATTTAAAGGTGGGCACAGCGGAATTGAAATCGACAAAGGGCGCTATAACGCTATCAAATTTTTCGGTGAAATTCTCAACTGCATTTTCGATATAAACATAGCTTCCGTGAGCGCCGGAAATGCCGACAACGCAATACCGCGCGAATGCGAAGCCGTGATTTGCGCAGGCGCTGAGTTCCCCGAAAAGCTTAAAAGCCATTTTGAAACAAGACGGAAGATTTACAAAGATATAGAGCCCGATATTCAGCTTGAAATCACAGAAACCGAGCTTCCGAAAACCGCTCTTACCACCGATTCAACGGAGGACTTAATATCAATTCTTCTTCGTGTGCCGAGCGGAGTGATTGCTTTCAGCAAATCTTTGGACGGACTCGTTGAAACTTCGTTAAACCTTGGCATTTTAAGACTTGGCGACAAAACTCTCGATATTTCTTTCTCCGTAAGAAGCGCAAAAGGCGAAGAAAAGAAAAAGCTTTGCGAAAATCTTTCCGAGATTGCGAAGGATTTTGGCGCAAGCTACGGTGAGCGAGGCGCTTATCCCGCATGGGAATTCCGTGAAGAGTCTCACTTAAGAAACGTTATGGTAGACGTTTACGAAAAAATGTACGGAAAAAGCCCTGAGGTTATTATAATTCACGCAGGACTTGAGTGCGGACTTTTCTCCGATAAAATTCCGGGATTAGACTGCGTTTCAATAGGCCCTGACAACTTCGACATTCACACGACAGAAGAAAGGCTCTCCCTCGCTTCTTTTGCAAGAGTTTGGGATTACCTACGTGCCGTGTTAAAAAATATATGATAAGGATGTAAACAATTATGAACAAAACAAGACTCAGAAAATATGCAAAGCTTATCGCTACTTGCGGTGTAAACGTTCAAAAAGGACAAGAGGTTATCATCACAGCGGAGCTTGATCAGCCCGAATTTATCGCAATGGTTGTTGATGAATGTTATAAAAGAGGCGCATCAAAAGTCAGCGTTGACTGGAGCTATCAGCCCTTAACCAAATATCACGTGAGATATTGCAAAGACAAGGTGCTCGGCTCGCTTGACGAGTGGCAGGTAAAGAAATGGGAACATATGGCAGACACGCTTCCCTGCCGCATTTATATAACGAGCGAAGATCCCGACGGACTTTGCGGAGTTAACCAGAAAAAATACGCCAAGGCAATGGCTTCCCGCTCAAAGATAATCAAGCCCATAAGAAACAAAATGGAAAACAAGTATCAGTGGTGCATTGCGGCAGCTCCCGGAAAGGGCTGGGCAAAAAAGGTATTCCCCGAAGAGCGCGCGAGCGTTGCGGTTGAAAAGCTTTGGGAAGCGATACTCACGGCTTCTCGAGTACTTGATGACCCGATCGCAGAGTGGGATAAGCACAACAAGAATCTTGCTTCAAAGTGCGAATATCTTAACTCTCTCGGAATTAAAGAGCTCTACTACAAATCGGAAAACGGAACGGACTTCAGAGTTGGTCTTATTCCCGACGCTATATTTACGGCAGGCGGTGAGGAAACACTCGGCCGCGGCGTTTATTACAACCCCAACATCCCCTCCGAAGAAGCGTTTACTTCTCCTATGAAGGGCGACGCTGACGGTATCGTATACTCTTCAATGCCCCTTTCCTACGGCGGTCAGCTTATCGAAAACTTCTTTATGAAATTCGAAGGCGGAAAAGTTGTAGAAGTCGGCGCAGAAAAGGGCGAAGAGCTTCTTCGAGAAATGATTTCGATGGACGAGGGCGCATCTTATCTTGGAGAGGTTGCTTTAGTCCCCTACTCTTCTCCCATAAGAGAGAGCGGAATTCTTTTCTACAATACTCTTTTTGACGAAAACGCAGCGTGCCACCTTGCAATAGGAAGAGGATTTTCCAACGTTCTTCGTGATTATGAAAAATATACCGAAGAGGAAGCGCACGCAAAGGGCATCAACGATTCGGTTACTCACGTTGACTTTATGATAGGAACGAAGGACCTTTCGATAATCGCAAAAACACACGACGGAAAAGAAATCAAAATTTTCGAAAACGGCGAGTGGGCATAAAGCAAAAGGCGAGATACGTTTATGTATCTCGCTTTTTTATTGACTGAGCAAGTCACGGTAAATCTTTTCAAAAGTCACGTAAGGGTTTTCAATCATCTTCGTGCGCTCGGCAATATAGGCTTCAAGCTCGCTCGGTATTCTGCTTGCAAACTCTAAAATTGAAACGAGAGCTTTTTCGTTGCGCTCTTCAAATATCAGATAATATTCACCGTCATCCCCCGTATACGCTCTTATTTTTTCGGGGAGAGATTTTTGGTTTATATGTACCGCTCTCGCTATCGAAGAAAGATCGTCGAATTTATATATTTTCACCTCCGACGTGAGCATTGCCACTCTCGGTGAATCGGCAAGCGAGCGCTCGGCGCTTTTTGATAAAATACCTAATTTGGTTATAAAAATCTCGCCGCCCGATTTTGCGGGGTAAAACTGTATCAGTATTTTTTCTCCCTTGCATTGAAAACCACACTCCGCCGCCGCAATATCAAGTATTTTCCAGAAAGCGCATCTTACGTCGGAACGGGAATAGTCGAGCTCCTCTTTATCAAGACCGAATTCTTGCATCTCTGACTTGTTGAGCATTATCTTTAACTTGCTTGAGCTTATAATTAAAAAATCCAAACTCAACACCACCTTTCCCCTATATTATACTAAATAGCTCCCCGTTTTGATATAGGAGCTTCTTTCAAAAAATGTTCCATTATGGTAAAAAACAAAGAAAAACGGCATTTTCAGGGGAAAAGTTTTGAAATTTACAAAATTGACTATTGCATTTTCAATTCGTTTGTGCTAGAATATTCGGCGGTGAGTTCGAAACCTTCCTCACCTAAAACAAAACTAAAGGAAAAGAAAAAATGAAAAAAAACTCCACGCTCTACTTGACGCGCGGCGCTATGATTGCCGCTCTCTACGTCGCATTAACCTATCTTGCAAGCCTTTTCGGGCTTGACAAAGGAGCGATACAGTTTCGCATTTCCGAAATGCTCTGTATTCTCCCCGCATTTCTTCCCGAAGCAGTTCTTGGCTTGACTATCGGTTGCATTTTAGCAAATCTTTTAACCGGTTGCCTCGCGCTCGACATTCTCTTCGGCTCGATAGCAACGCTTATCGGCGCTATCGGCGCAAGACTTTTGCGCAAAGTTCCGCTAAAGCTTGCGTGGCTCATCCCAATTCCGACTGTCCTTGCAAATGCAATTATCGTTCCATTCGTTATTAAGTACGTTTATATGACGGAAGGCCTTTATTGGATATTCTTCTTAACCGTGGGCCTTGGCGAGCTTGTTTGCGCCGGATTCGCCGGAACTTTGCTTTATTATTCACTAAAAAAATCAAAGTTTATATAAGAAAAATGCACTCCTTTTCGGGAGTGCATTTTTTGTTCAAATCAGTCTGCAAGCCACTTGTCGAGGTTTGCCTTTACGAAATCGTCATCCGAAAGCTCGGGATACATTTCGTAAATTCTGTCGATTTCTTCGTTCTGGCCGGGTGACATGGTTTCTTCGGGATTCAAGCACCAGATGCCCTCGAAAAGTCCCTGACGGCGAAGAACTTCGTGAAGTCCTGCAATGCAGCCCTTGAAGCCGTTTGCGGTATCAAAGAATACTGCGTTGGTGTCGGTTACAGCGTTTGCAAGCTTGAGAACTTCTGCGGGGATTGCGTCACGGGTGCGAATCTCCTTAAGCTTGTTATACATATCAACGGCAGTTTTAGTCCAAACAGACCAATGTCCGAGAAGACCGCCTACGAAGCGCTTTTCGTAAACCTTTCCGTCAACCTTGAAGGAATAATTAGAAACGAGGTCGATAACGATATTGTCGTCGTTTCCTGTGTAAAGAGCTATCTCGTCGCATCTTTCGGAAAGCGCTGCCGCGCGAACAACGTCCTGCGAGAAATAACGGTTAAAGGGAGCTGCCTTAATAGCAACCACGCCGGGGATTGCGCAAATTCTTTCCCAATAGTTGTAGGTGAATACTCTTCCGCCAACGGAAGTCTGAAGATAGAATCCGATAACGGGGAGAACTTTTGCAACAGCTGCTGTGCGCTCTACCATTTCGTCCTCGGAAAGATGGTTAAGTCCACCGGGAGAAAGAAGCACTGCGTCGTAGCCAAGGCTCTTTGCAAGCTCTGCTTCTTTTACAGCCTGCTCCTTGGGGCCGCAAGCGCCTGCTACCATTACGATAGTGGTGTTGTTCTTTTCTTCAAATTTAGTTGCTTCTTCCTTTGCAACCTTAAGCACTCTTTCAAGAAGATTGTGCTTAGGATCACGGATTTCAAACTGGGTAGTATGTACCGCAACGGCAAGTCCGCCAACGCCGGCGTCAAGATAGTATCTTACAACGGCTCTCTGACGGCGCTCGTCAAACTCACGCTTTGAGTTAAGCGCCAAGGGGTTTGCGGGGATAACCGTTCCGTTATGAAGTTTTTCGAGTGCGATTTCATGTCTTGTCATATCAGTAGCTTCCTTTTCTTTCTTCGAAATGAGTGGGTTTATCTATAACTCTGCCGCCGTCAAGAATATATTCTGCCTGCCATCTTATAAGAGTTTCGGCAGAAACTTC
>JAZRGJ010000006.1:0-2374 GCA_045644125.1 Eubacteriales bacterium
GCATTCCTCGTCTGTTCCTTTTTTATGAAATGTGCTACGCACCAAATCCTCTCATGCCCCGCAGGGCATTTCATGCTTGCAGAGCAAGTATTTCAAGACCGATAGGTCATTTCACAAATCCGCCCCGGCGGATTTATTTCATTGCGAGATGCTCCGCTATGAGTATCTCGCATTCCTCGTCTGTTCTTTTTTTATGAAATGTGCTACGCACCAAATCCTCTCATGCCCCGCAGGGCATTTCATGCTTGGAAAGCAAGCATTTCAAGACCGAAGGTCATTTCAAAAATCCGCCCCGGCGGATTTATTTCATTGCGAGATACTCCGCTATGAGTATCTCGCACACATCTTGCTTTTTTATTCGCATTTTGTAATAATGTACGCGCCGCCGGCATAAGGTATCTTGAATACCAAACGAAAGGCTGGAGGCAGCAATGGCAGACAACTCTATATACACGGATATTGCTAAAAGAACGGGAGGCGACATTTATATAGGAGTCGTCGGCCCCGTCAGGACGGGTAAATCTACCTTTATACATAAATTTCTTGACACTGTTGTTATTCCAAACATCGAAAACGAATTTGACAAGGCGCGCGCAACCGACGAAGCACCGCAAAGCGCAACCGGAAAAACGATTATGACCACCGAGCCGAAATTCGTTCCGGATGAGTCAGTAAAAATCAAGCTTGCAGACAGCACGGAGCTTAACGTTAAGCTTATTGACTGCGTCGGTTATCTCGTAGACGGAGCTATCGGCGCTGAGGAGGCGGGCGAAGAAAGAATGGTAACAACTCCGTGGAGCGAAAACGCCATGCCTTTCAAGAGCGCTGCGGAAATCGGAACGAAAAAAGTGATTGACGAACATTCTACGATAGGAATTTTAGTTACGACCGACGGAAGCATTACGGATATTCCGAGAGAAAGCTACGTCGAAGCTGAAGAAAGAGTTGCCAAGGCGCTTATTGAGAAGAAAAAGCCTTTTGCTATAGTTCTTAATTCGGCAACACCCGAAAATGAAGACACTCGCGCGCTGGCAGAGAGCCTTGAAGAAAAATACGGAGCGCCTTGCGCCCTTGTAAACCTTAAAAACTTAAGCGACGTCGACGCGCGTGAAATTCTTGCGCTCGTTCTTTCAACTTTTCCGATGAAAAAGCTCGTTTTTAAGCTCCCCTCTTGGTATGAAGCCTTGCCTTTTGACCACAAGCTTCACAAAAACGCTTTGGAGCTTATCTCCGCTTTCTCCGATAAGATAGAAAAAATCGGCGACGTAGAGAAAAATTCCGCAGAATACACGGAAATAAGCACAGAAGTTATCAACGCAGGCGAGGGAGTTGCGGAATTCACAATTCCTGCCGGAGAAAAAGAATATTATAAAACGCTCAGCGAATTTTCGGGAATTGAAATAGATGACGAAAAAACGCTCTTTGAAAGCTTTTGCGAGCTATCTAAAACCGATAAAGAATATAAAAAGGTTGAAAAGGCTCTCGCTGACGTTAAAGAAAAGGGCTATGGAATCGTTATGCCCTCCCCCGAAGAGATGGAGATTGAGGAGCCGAAAATGCAAAAGCAAGCAGGCGGCTGGGGCGTAAAGGTTTCGGCAAAAGCCAATTCCATACATATGATAAGAACGGAGCTTAGAACAGAGCTTTGCCCCGTAGTTGGAACGCAAGAACAAACAGACGAGGTCGTCAAGTATCTTGCGAGTGAATACGAAGCCGATAAAGAAAAAATCTGGGAATCCAATATGTTCGGCAAATCAGTCTACGACCTTGTCAAAGACGGTATGAACGCAAAGCTTATAAATCTGCCCGACGATTCAAGAGCAAAGCTCGGAGAAACCTTGGAGAGAGTTATAAACGAGGGCGCAAACGGACTTATCTGCATACTTTTATAACCGAAATTCTCGGGTTTATCATGGAATAATCTTTGATTTTTCCTATTATTTGACAAAAAATGCGTTGCCTTTTAGCAACGCATTTTTTTTTTACTATTTTATCTGATATTTATATTGTCTTAAATATTGTTTAGGTGGCTTTCCGAATTTTTCTGTAAATCTTCTCGTGAAATAGAATCTGTCGCAAAATCCGTATTTCTCGCTGATTTCAGCGACGCTTAATTTTTCCGAAATCAAATCTCGCTCCCCTGCAAGCATAAGTCTTTCATCTATAAATTTTCCTATCGACACACCCATTTCTTTCAAAAAGCTATTGCTTAAGGTTAAGCGTGAAACGAAAAGTACGTCTGCAATTTCGGAAATTTTAAGCCTTGCGGATAAATTAGCGTTTATATATTCAATAGCCTTTGCAGTAAGGGGTGAGATCCCTTTGGGGCTTGAAATTGTAATACCGTTTTCCTTTATTGCTCTGATTACTATAG
>JAZRGJ010000007.1:0-5061 GCA_045644125.1 Eubacteriales bacterium
CAATAGCGTCTGAAATTACCTCAGGGTCCTTCGAAAGCGTTGCGTCGTCAAGATCCTTTTCGCATTCCTCGCAAATATAAAGAGGGCGGCCGAATGCAGACATAGTGAGAACGGCGGGGTCCTCGGATTCTATTGTTTTGCGGCATATGGAGCAATTAGCCATATTACTGTTTCGGGCGCAAGCTTGCGCGAACCTCCTTGATATATTCTTCTCTCAAAAGCTTTTGTTCTTGCTTTTCTTCTTCCGTGAGCTCACGGATTTTCATGAGCTTTCCAAGCTCGTTTATTCTGTCAATCTTTACTTTTTCCATTGTAAATCCTTATTTTTTATGATAGAGCTTTGCAAGACCGCCCTCGCTCGTTTCACGGTAGTGATGCGAGAGGTCCTTGCCCGTTTCATACATGGTTTTGATAACCATATCAAGTGAAATTTTTCTTGATCCGGAAAGGAAATTCGCAAGGTTAACGGCGTTTATAGCTCTCATTGCCGCAACTGCGTTTCTTTCGATACAAGGAATCTGAACGAGGCCGCAAATAGGGTCGCAGGTGAGTCCCAAATGATGCTCGAAAGCTATTTCCGCCGCATACTCTATCTGGTCGATTCCCATTTCAAAAAGCTCGCCGAGCGCCGCAGCCGCCATTGAGCAAGCCGTTCCTATCTCCGCTTGGCATCCGCATTCCGCGCCGCTTATCGAAGCGTTGGTCTTAACGAGAGTTCCTATAAGGCCCGCAACCATCAACGCCTTGAAAATCTGCTTGTCGGAAAATGCGTGCTTCTCTTGCATATATTTGAGAACGGAGGGAAGCACGGCGCAAGCGCCGCACGTCGGAGCGGTAACTATAGTTCCGTTGTCGGCATTCTGCTCGCTCACGGCGTATGCGTAAGAGCAAACGAGGCGGTTTTCACGTGTAACTGGGCTCTCGTCTATGTGTCTTTGATTGTAAAGGTACTGCGCTTTTCTTTCTACGTCAAGGCCGCCGGGGAGAAATCCCGAGGTCGTAAGGCCCTCGTGAATTGCGTTTTTCATCGTCTGCCATACGTCAGCAAGAAACGTGTAAACCCCATCGCCCTCACGCAAGAGAACGAAATCGGAAAGGCGTATTCCTTCTTTTTTACAGAATTCCGCAATTTCCGCATAGGTGCTTTCGGGATAAACGTCGGGAGAGCCGAATTTCTCACGTCCAACGATTTTAATATCGCCGCCGCCAACGCTGAGCACACGCATGGGCTCGCTCTTCTTGCCGTCTTTAATTGCGAAAATATCCATAGTATTTTCGTGAGGAAGCCCCTCGTTTATACAGTTAAAAACAATATTGCAAGTTTTTTCGCCGCACATACTTTCAAGCGCAACGTCTGTTCCGTGGCCTTTTCCGGTGTCGGCAAGCGAGCCGTAAAGTATAACCTCGTAAGAATCAGCGTCGGGATTTTCGGAAACGAAAATTCCCATAGCCTTTGCAGGTCCCATGGTATGAGAGCTTGACGGGCCCTTTCCGATCTTGTATATGTCTTTTATGGATTTCATGTATGAATTCCTTTCGTATGAACTTATTTTATTTTATCACAGTTTTTTAAAATATTCAACAAGTATTTTGAAAATAATATACGAAGAAAATATTTTTTAAAGTATTTACTTTAAAGCGGATATGTGGTAAAATAATTGTGTGTGGAAATTTAAAGTAAGGAGAGCTTTATGAAGGACGGAAAATTTATTCTCAAAAGTGAATATTCTCCGACGGGCGACCAGCCCGAAGCTATAGAAGCTCTCGTTTCGGGGATTGAAGCGGGTGAGCGCGCGCAAACCCTCGTTGGTGTTACGGGCTCGGGTAAAACCTTTACAATGGCAAACGTTATAGCCCGCCTTAACCGCCCGACGCTCGTCCTTGCGCATAACAAAACCCTCGCCGCCCAGCTTTGCACCGAGTTTCGCTCGTTTTTCCCGGATAATGCGGTAGAGTATTTCGTTTCGTATTACGACTATTATCAGCCGGAAGCTTATATTCCCGGTAAGGATATGTATATAGAAAAGGACGCTATGATAAACGAGGAGATAGATATGCTCCGCCATAGCGCAACCTCGTCGCTTTTTGAGAGGCGCGACGTTATCATCGTTGCCTCGGTTTCGTGCATTTATTCTCTCGGTGACCCGATGGAATATTCCGACCTTCTCGTTGCGGTAAGACCTGATATGGATATGACGCGCGACGAATTTATAAGAAGGCTCGTTTCCATAAGCTACGAAAGAAACGACGTTAATTTCATAAGAAATAAATTCAGAGTTCGAGGCGACGTCGTTGAGGTTTATCCCTCTTCGGCAAAGGAATTTGCTTTAAGAGTTGAGTTTTTCGGAGATATAATAGACAGAGTTTCGAAAATCAACGTCGTAACGGGCGAGGCGGTCGAATATCTTTCATATGCGGCAATTTTCCCCGCAACGCACTACGCCGTATCGGACGAAAAGCGTGAAGCGGCTCTTCTTGAAATTGAAGAGGAAATGAAAGAGCGTGTAAAATTCTTCAAAGACGCAGGAAAGCTTATTGAAGCGCAGAGAATCGAGGAAAGAACCAAGTACGACCTTGAAATGTTAAGAGAGGTCGGATTCTGCTCCGGCGTTGAAAACTATTCGAGAGTTCTTGCGGGAAGAGCGCCCGGCTCAACACCATTTACTCTTCTTGACTATTTCCCGAACGATTATATTTTGTTCGTTGACGAGTCGCACGTAACGCTCCCCCAGGTGAGAGGAATGTCGGGCGGCGACTATGCGAGAAAGAAAAACTTGATTGAGTTTGGCTTCCGCTTGCCATCCGCTTTCGATAACAGACCGCTTTTCTTTGATGAGTTTGACTCTAAGATAAGACAGGTCGTATACGTTTCCGCAACTCCCGGCGACTATGAAAAAAATGAAAGCTCAAGCCTTGTTGAACAGCTTATAAGACCGACAGGACTTATAGATCCAAAGGTAGAGGTGCGCCCGATAGAAGGGCAGGTTGACGACCTTATAGGAGAGCTGCGCGAGGTGATTGCGCGAGGAGAAAAAGCGCTCGTCACAACTATGACGACGAAAATGGCGGAGGACCTTACGGACTATCTTTCAACCCACAGAATAAAGGTGAAATATATACATCATAAGGTCGAAACGATAGAGAGAATGGAAATCATCCGAGATTTGCGACTCGGTGAATTTGACGCGCTGGTTGGAATTAACCTTTTGCGAGAGGGACTTGATATTCCCGAGGTATCACTCGTTGCTATACTTGATGCGGATAAAGAGGGCTTCCTCCGAAGCGAAACCTCGCTTATTCAGACGATAGGACGAGCTGCAAGAAACGTAAACGGCCACGTCGTTATGTACGCCGACACTATAACGAAATCCATGCGCGGAGCGATGGATGAAACCAACCGCCGCCGTGAGATACAGATGCGATATAACGAGCTTCACGGAATAACGCCCGAAAGCGTTCGCAAAAAGGTTGCCGATATTATCGAAATCGGTAAGAAAGCGAAGCCGGAGGGAGATAAAAAGCTTACGAAGCTTCAGCGTGAGCGTGAAATTGAAAAGCTCACGGTTGAGATGCGTGAAGCCGCGCGCCAGCTTGAATTTGAAAAGGCGGCTTATATACGTGACAGAATAAAGGAACTGAGAAAGTAATAATGGCAAGAAATATAATTATAAAAGGCGCAAGAGTAAACAACCTTAAAAACGTTGACGTAACGATTCCGCGCGATAAGCTTGTAATACTTACAGGACTTTCGGGAAGCGGAAAATCGTCCCTTGCGTTTGATACGCTTTATGCAGAGGGACACAGAAGATTCGTTGAGAGTCTTTCGTCGTATGCGAGAATGTTTCTCGGACAGATGGATAAGCCGGAGGTTGACCTCATCGAAGGTCTTTCGCCCTCTATCTCCATAGATCAGAAAACGACCTCGAAAAACCCTCGCTCAACCGTTGGAACGGTAACTGAAATATACGACTACTTAAGGCTTCTTTACGCAAGAATAGGAATTCCTCATTGCCCCGTATGCGGAAAAGAGATAAGACAGCAAACCCAAGATCAGATAGTGGATAAAATATTGGCTCTCCCCGAGGGCGCTCGCTTTTTGGTTTTAGCGCCCGTAGTAAAAGCGCAGAAGGGTATGCATGAAAAGGTGTTTGCCGACGCAAGAAAATCGGGATACGTAAGAGTTCGTGTTGACGGAAATATGTACGAGCTTACGGAGGAAATCAAGCTTGATAAAAACCTTAAGCATACGATAGACATAGTAGTTGACCGACTCGTAATAAAGCCGGATTTGCGCTCACGCCTTTCGGACTCGGTTTTCTCCGCTTTGAAAGCGGCTGACGGAAGAGTTTCGATTGCCGTCGTTAGCCGTGACGGGACGGACGGTGAAGAGTTTGAATTTTCCGAAAAGTACGCTTGCGAGGAGCACGGAATAAGCTTTCCGGAGCTTGAGCCGAGAATGTTCTCGTTCAATAACCCGATAGGCGCGTGCCCCGAGTGCGCGGGAATCGGAAATATGCAGAGAATCTCCGTTAAGAAAATGATACCGCACAGGCATCTTTCACTTCGAGAGGGAGCTATAGCGGTGAACGGACTTAAAACTCTTACGGAGGATTCTTGGACGGGCCCATTGGTTGCCGCTGTCGGCAAGGATTACGGCTTCACGCTCGATACTCCGATATCCGAGTTTTCCGAAAAAGCTCTTGACGTGCTTATGTACGGAACTCGCGACGGCAAGAAATACGACGTAGTAAGATACTTCGGCGGAGAGGGAAGAGAGCAGCACTCTTCGTTTGACGGTGTAGTGCGCATCATCGAAAAGCGTATGCGTATGATGGGCGGTGACTATTATCAGCAGTTCGTTGAGGAGGTTGCCTGCCCGAGATGTAAGGGCAGAAGACTTTCCGATATAGTTCTTTCGGTAACCGTCGGCGGACTTAATATAGACGAATTCTGTAAGCTCTCGGTAGGATGCGCGATAGATTTCGTATCCTCGCTTGAATTTACCGAATCCGAAATGACGATCGCAAAGGAAGTAATAAAGGAAATAAAGGCAAGACTTAA
>JAZRGJ010000008.1:0-5521 GCA_045644125.1 Eubacteriales bacterium
GGAATATTGTAAAAATCAACGCCCCTCATATAGCTCGCCGCCGCAAATCCCGCAAGATCGCCTACGACTCCGCCGCCAACCGCAACCACGGCGTCGGTACGGGTTAAGCCGAAGTTGAGCATTTCCGTTAAAAGAAGCTCGAAATATTTGAAGCTTTTCGTTCCTTCACCCTCGGGCAAGCTTAAAATTTTGCCGCGCTTCGCCGCATTAAGAATCTTTTTGGCGTATTCTTCGGGAACGCCGTCGTCCGTAACGATGAAAACACGTCGGTCAAGATTCAAAAAATCGGCAGCTTTGTCAAGTAAGCCTCGGCCTACCGTGATTTTATAAGAGCTTGCGCCCAAATCAAGATTTAAAACAGTCATTTTAAAAAATCCTTACTGTAGTCTTTTTACATAAGTTCCGACAGCCTTAAGCTTGTCGCAAAAATCACGAAGCTCAAGCATCATTCCTTCGCCCTCGGGGGTGTTTATATTGCCCTCGGCCTCAACGTAGAAATAGTATTGCCAGAGAAGATCCTTCATTGGTCTGCTTCGGAGGCTTCTCATATTGAATCCGTGTTTACCTATTATATCTATTGCTCGCGCAAGCGCTCCGGGAACGTTGCGAACGGTGAAGAGTATAATCGAGTGAACTCCCATTTCATTTGTGGGATGCTTGTTTTCAGCTCTTGAGAAAACGGCAAAGCGCGTCGTGTTGATGCTGCTCTCGTTTATCTTCTTTTCAAGAACTTCAAGCCCGAAGATTTTTGCCGCCTCTTCGCTTGCTATTGCCGCAAGTGACTTGTCGCCGTTTTCTTTAACGAACTTTGCCGCAAGGGCGGTGTTTGAATATTCTCTTTGAATGAATCCGTGGTTTCTTATATAATCGGAGCATTGCGCTAAAGCTTGGGGATGGCTTATTACCTCTTTTATATCCGAAAGCTTTGCGCCTTTGAGCGCCACCAGGTCTTGCGTTACAGAAAGCTCAAGCATATCGTTGACGTAAAGCGAGCCGGAAAACATAAGGTCGGTAACCTGTCCTACCTCTCCGTTGAAGCTGTTCTCAACGGGGAGCACCGCGGCGTCGCAATCTCCTTTAACGACAGACTCGTAAGCAGAAGCAAAATCGGGATAAGCGCTTTTTTTTGCGCTGGGGAAAAGCTTCGTTGTAGCGATATGCGCGAAAGCGCCCTCAGTTCCGCAATAAGCAACGTTCATTCCCTCGGTAATCCTGAGCTGATATTTCTTTGAAACGTCCATATTACTCTCGAGAAATTTAACGAAGTATTCACGTAAGGTCCGGTCCTCGATAAGCTCGGAATTTCTCTTAATAACGAAAGACTCGCGCTCTTTATCGAGAATCGGAAGTCCGTGCTTCATTTTATATTCGGCAACCATCTCGACAGCTCTCATTCTTTTCTCGAAGAGCTTAGCCATTTCTTTATCCGTTTCGTTGATGATCTCTCTTGCCGTATCAAGTAAGTTCATAGGCATCTCCATAGTGTAAAAAAGTCGGTGATCGTCGGATTAAAACCGAATGTTAACAGTGTTAACTACGAAAACTTTATAGCTATATTATATGCAAAATAGTGATTTTGTCAATAGTTTTTAGAAAAAAACCGAAAAAGACTTGAAATTTTATAAAGAGTGTGCTAAACTGATTTTCAAGAGATTAACACTATTAACACGGAGGAAAATATGAAAGAGGCATTTCTTTTGGAAGACGTTAAAACACGCCTTTTGCTTTCCGGAGTGAAAGAGCTTTCCGAATACGGCGCCCGTGATTTTTCTTTAAGGCGAGCTGCGGAAGCGGCAGGCGTTTCGTGCGCCGCTCCATACAGATACTTTAAGGGGAAGGAAGAATACGTTGTCGAGATTATTTCATATCTTGCTTCAAGATGGGAGCTTATGGCTGACGAGATAACGAAAGCCGGCGGGGAAAGCGCCAAGGAGCTTATATCCGAGCTTTGCGCGGCAAACGTAAGATTCTGGCTCTCAAACAAGAATTTGCGCACGGCGCTTATTATGTCGGGCGAAGAAAAATCTACCGTTAAACCGTCGGTTTTCGATAAAAGGATAGTGGCTGAAATTCGCTCGTATCTCAATAGCCTCGGGGTTTCGGCTGCGGATTGCGAAATGAGAATTACGGCAATACGCGCGCTTCTCATAGGATACCTCACGCTTATCGGCTCCGGCGAGCTTCCGAATAACGAAGAAACCTTCCGTGATATAAAAACTCAAACGGCAAGCCTGATTTGACTGAAAACTTAAATTTAATATAAAAGGGGACGAAGAAATTTCTCAATCTTCGTCCTCTTCTTTTTCGTTAGCGAGTTTTCTTCAAACGGCGCTTCAAATTCCAAAAGCTTGATTTATAGCGCCGCCTATTATCTTTGCCGCCGACGAAACGATTCCGTCGATTTCTCTCGGTGAAACGAACATAGGCTCGCCCGTAATTACGCCGTCGCTTGAAAAATGCCTTGAATCCATCACCGTCGGCACTCCTATCGCAATCACCGGTATTCCGAGCGTTTTTTTGCTTATCTCACCTCTCGTGTTGCCAACGCCGCTTCCGGGGAAGATTCCGGTATTGGAAATCTGAAACGTTCTGCCGAGTCTGTCGGGTGAGCGTGAGGCGAGCGCGTCTATCGCAAAAACGACGTCGGGATTGAGCTTTGATGCAATGCCGCTTACGAAAAGCGCCGCATCGAGTCCTGATTTTGCCGAAACTCCGGGAGAAACTACGGCGATTTCAGCGCATTCGAGCGAGTAAAAGCGCTCGTCGTCGCAATTCATTATCTGCATGGTTGCGAGAACTTTGTCGGCGCTTTTCGGCCCGAGTGAATCTGGGGTTAAATCTCTGTTTCCGAGTCCGACGACGAGAATTTTCGCCGGTACTATCCTATCAATGTCGCAAATTTCACAAAGCTTTCTTGCAATCTCGTCAGTTGCGTCAAGGCGCTCGTCTTCGTCAAGGTCGTCTATTCTCTCGAGATTCAGAGTTGCGTATATTCCGCGCGGCCTGCCGATAGAAGCCTCTCCCGCCTCGCACGTTATGCGTACGTTTTCCCAAAATCCTATTTGCGATTTTTTCTTCTCGTACTTAACGCCGCTGACGCTTGCGTCGGCTCTTCTTCTCTCTACGGCAAGGTCGGTAAACATTGAAATTTCTTCTTCGCTCCGCTTTTTAAAATAATCGAACATATCTTCCTCCGAGGGCTTAATTGAGAAAAATTATTGTCAAACTCCGGTTTTTGTATTCAAAAGCCGAAAAAAGCTTGTTTGTTTTGCACAAAAAAAGAAAAAATATTTAGTCATTAGCACGAAAATTTTTAGTGCACTAAATAAACATTGAAAATACAGATTTTTTGTGTTAAAATATATAAGAATAATTATGAAATTTTTCGATCGGTGTGTTTTGCGGAAAATACAAAGTCTGGGCGCAGCTCTTCCGCATTATATAAAACCCGAAAAAACCGCTTCTGCGGTACGGAGGAATTATGAAAAAGATTTTGAGTTTGTTTTTCGCTCTTGTGCTCTTTGTGGGATGCGCGGCTGCTCTTGCATCGTGTGACGCTCCCGAAGACGCAGGTCCCGAAATCGCTGTTTATCTCGGTGAGGAAATTTACGACCTCGACCCGACTGACTATTACGTAAACAGCAATGCAGAGCAGATTATGAGCTTGCTCTTTGAGCCGCTTTTCAGAATTAACGAGAAAGGCAAGCTTGAAGAAGCCGGAGCAAAAAAATATAAGGTAAACGAGGAAGAGAGAACAATAGTTATCCAGCTTCGTGATTCCTATTGGTCTGACGATTATCAGGTTAAAGCGCAGGACTACATATACGCTTGGGTTAAGCGTGTGCTTCACCCCGATCGCGCAAATCCCGCCGCAGCGCTTTTCTATGATATAGAGAATGCTCTTGCCGTTAAGACAGGCGTTAAGTCTATTGACGAGTTTGGCGCCGTTGCCAGCGGTCCTTTTGAAATTACCATCAAATACCGTGAGGGCGCAGATTACGAGCGAATTCTCTGGAATCTTGCCTCCGTTGCAACCTCTCCCGCAAGAGAGGATATTATCCATCCTGCAGAAGGCTATTGGGCGAAGGGCCCCAGCACCATCGTAACCAACGGTCCTTTCAAAATTTCAAACCTTGATGCTTCAAGCGGCGCTTTTTCTCTCGAGAGAAATTTGGGATACCACCAGATTCCCTCCGATAAGAAATACACCGACGAAGTAATTCCCGGCCAGCTTATTTCATTCCTTAACGGATACGGCGAGGAAATTCTCCTCAGCTATGAAGATATTCAGTCTAAAGCGGTATTCTACGCTCTTGAAGCTCCTCTTGAAATGAGAGCTGAGCATAAAGCCGAAGCTACCGTAGTTGACGATCTTTCAACTTACACCTACGTTTTCAATACCGAAAACGAGCTCTTTGCGATTCCCGAGGTAAGACGCGCTCTTTCCATGGCTCTTGACAGAAACGCTATGGTTAAAGCCGTAACCTTCGGTAAGGTTGCCGATAGCTTTGTTGCAGCTCCTCTTGCAGAACAGCTTTATCTTTTCGGCGAGCGTCCTCTTGCTACCCAGCAGAATATCATGGCGGCAAAGCAGCTTCTTGATTCCGTATCCGATAAGCTTCAAGGCAAAGAGCTTGCATTTACGCTCTCTATCAGCAACACCGAAAGAGACATTGCAATTGCCGATATTGCGCAGGCCGCTTGGACTGAGCTCGGTTTTGCAGTTACCGTAAACGTACTTGATTTGACAACCAATACCGTAATATCTCAGGAACAAGAGGTTGAAATCGTCGATTCAACGATTCAGTACCTTGTTAAGAACGCATCTTACGGAAAGCGTGAATTTGATATTATAGCTCTTGATTGGCAGATGTATTCAACCGATCCTTTCGTAGCTCTTGCAGCGTTCACCTCATCCATGAACGGTTGCGGAAAAGACTTCGGACTTAACCAGACTCGCACCAACATCACCGGCTGGTGGAACAGCTCCTACGATGCTTATATGAATGCCGCTTATATGGCGAACAATCTTGGCGAAAGAATCGTTGCGCTTCAAAATGCAGAAGAAATTCTTCTTGAAGAATGTCCTATAATCCCCTTGATCCACAATCAGAATTTCAGCTTCCAGAATGCCGATATTTCCGACGTAACCATTGACGGTTTAGGAAATTTCGTTCTCACCGAAGCAACTCAGGAAAACTACCAGGCTTATCTCAAAAAGGAAGAAGCTCCCAATGAAGAGGTAGAAGAAGAGGAAGACGCTGAGGAAGAAGAGGGCGAAGAGGAAGAAGAGGAAGAAGACGAAGAATAAGATTTTCAAATTACCGCAGGCGGCAACTGTCGTCCTGCGGAGTTTGTTTAGATAAAAGATAATGAAGAGAAAAAATGAATTTGCGTTAAAAACGTTAACGGATATAAAGGTCTATATGCTCTATCTTCTCGATCATATAGCATACCCCGTTGACCACAGTACTTTTATTGAAATAGTTTCCGAATCTACAAGTGAAATTTCCCTTGATTA
>JAZRGJ010000009.1:0-1721 GCA_045644125.1 Eubacteriales bacterium
GAAAACTTTGAAAAGCCCGCTGACGACGGAAAATTGAAGGCGTTTATATTCGGCGTGCACGCGCACGATTTTGAAAACGCAGGCCGTTGGGACGTGCTTGAAGATTTCTGCTCAGCTTACGGAAACCGTGAAAACGACTTCTTTTACGCTACCGTCGGTGAAATTTTCGACTGTGAGGACGCAATAAAGGCCGCCGTTGTCACGGAAAATTCAATTCAAAACAACTCAAATCAAAGCCTTTATGCCGAAATCGATGGCGAAAGAGTTGTAATAGAGCCAAATTCAAGCTATAATATTTAATAATGAAATAATTAAGCGCCGAGGAAATTCCTCGGCGCTTTTGAAATTATTTGAACTCGTTTATTCTTTCTCTGTTTCTCTTTACTTCGGCGGAGAACATCGTAAGCTCCGTGCCGAGCCAATAAATGTTCATGCCCTCGTTATGCCATCTTTCAGCAACCTTGTCGTCGTCCATAAACATTCCGATTGACTTGCCGTGCTTTTTGCAAACCTCAATGGTTTTCGTGATATTTGCAATCATCTCGGGAGCGTTTGTGTCAAGGCCGCAACCCATAGAAACCGCCATATCGCAAGGACCGATAATAAGGCCCGCTATCTGCTCGCCGTATTTGGTGAGTATCTCATCAAGAAGATTAACTCCCTGGGTGGATTCTATCTGGAGGAAGAGGAGTCTGTTTTTGTTGAAGTCGTATATTTCTTCGCCTTTGCGGAGAAGCGCGCGTCCGCCAACGCCTTTCTTTCCGTAAGGATAAAATCTCATTGAATTGATAGCGGTTTCAACCTGCTCGATAGTTTCCGTTCTGGGTATAAGAACTCCGTCTGCTCCCATGTCAAGAGGCTTTGAGATGCAGTGGTATTCACAGTCCTGAACTCTCACAATAACGGGAAGCTCTTCCTTGTGGCACATCTGGCAAAAATCACCGATATTTTCGGGATAGAATGAGCCGTGCTCAAGGTCCATTACGAGAAAATCAAGGCCGCCTGCCTTGTAAATTGCGGGAAGTCCCGTGTAGCCGATGTGGCAAAGCATAGTTGAATAAAGCTTATCTCTTTTGAGAAGTTTTTCTTTTAAAGCGTCGATATACATTTTATTTCTCCTTTTCAATTAAGGTTTTGTAATTTTCGAAATATCTTTTTCCGAGCTCACGGAGCGATTTTGAATCAAAGTGAACTCCGTCCTTGAGCGTTAAATCTTTCACTGAGCTGACTTTGCATAAAGGAAGCTCCTTTTCAAGCTCGTAAAGCGCGGGATTTAAATGCTTTGATACGTTAACGAATTTGAATTCGTCGGAAATTTTGTCGGAAAGCTCTCCGAGTATAACGGGAGCGTTTTCCGCATTAAGCTCACGTCTGAAGCTCTCCATAACGTTTATAAGCTTTTTCTTATAAACGTCGGTAGGCGTATTCCAGTCGTCCTCGCCCTGATGCCAGATTATGCCGCCAAAGGTGGAAATTCTTGCCGCAAGCTTTGATTGCATAAGCGCATGATCGAAGAGTTGGCCGCCGGGTTGCCATTCTTCAATGCAAGTTCCGCCATCGGCGCAAGGAATAAGACCGACCTTTTTGCCGGTAAATTTTGCAAGCTCGTCTGCAAAGCTTGCCGCAAGGCTCACGCCGCTGTGATATTTAATTCCGCTTATGGCTCTGTCGGGGTTTATCGGCTCTGACATTGGCTGCCATCTGCCCTTTCTTAACATAAA
>JAZRGJ010000010.1:0-5665 GCA_045644125.1 Eubacteriales bacterium
CGCTTGGCCTCCGACTTTAAGCCTCCTCGGTTTTATTTAAAAATTCTATTTCGCCAAGCTTATCGCTTTTAATATATTCGCTCGCATTTATCACTTCGCCGCCACAGAAATTACTTATAAATGCAGCGCTTTCATTTTCAAATAAGACACCCTCGGTTATATTATCCGAGAAAGGAGAGGGGAAGTGAATAAGCGGGAATTGTTTTCTCACTCGCTCCCACAAAGCTTCAAGAAATATCTCGTTTTCACCGTTTTTACCCTCAACCGAATATATCTTTTTAAGCTCAAATCCCAAAAGCTCACGACGGCAAAATCCGTTTTTTGAAAAGGATGAAATTAGCATTTTCCTCTCATCTTTCGCTTGCGTTTTAAAGGGTGAGATAATATTTGAAATCAATTTTTCAGCCTCGTCAAAGTGAAAAGATTTTTTCAAGGTTTTAATTTTGTAGTCGTGAACATTTCCCGAAAACGATAGATATTTATAGGCAGAATTGTAATTTTGCTTTTTGATTTTGTTTATCTCTTCTATCTTTCGACGTTTCTTTTTAAGCTTTTCCGTATCCCAACCGTCGCCAAGATTTACTATTTCATCAAAAGCGCCGGGAAGCCTCGTATCGATTTCATGCGGCGCCGTTCCGTCAAGTATCGCAACCCTCTTGTCAATTATAAGTCCGTCAAGTGATTTAGCATCGGAAGAACAGTAAATCGCATCGCAGGGATAGCCCATTTTAAGAAAGGAATTCAAGAGTTTTTTCATCAAGCTGCTTTTTCCCGTGCCGGGGCCGCCTTTCAAAATAAAAAGATGCCATAAATCACTTGTTTTAAACACCTCGTCAAAATAACTTCTGAAGCCACGGTATCCGTTTGCCGCGGCATAATATTCTTTATAATTTTTATCCATATTCTCGCTCCCAAGTTTCATTTACTACAATCATATTCGCAAAACAAATAATTGTTATGTCGCAACTTGACATTTGTCTTTAAAATGTTGTATAATATATTTTAAGTTATTAATTTTTACTTTTGGAGGCAAAATTTGAAAATAATAGGTCTTGCAGGGGGAAGCGGCAGCGGCAAATCGACCGTTTGTAAGCTTTTTTCCGAAAACGGATTTGCGTTTGTTAATACAGACGAGGTTTATCATGAATTAACCTCGAAAAAAACGCCGTGCCTTGACGAGCTTGTTTTGGAGTTTGGCAAGGAAATATTAAACACCGATAATTCGCTCAACAGAGTAAAGCTTGCCTCTATAGTTTTTTCTTCAAATTCTTCCGAAAAGCTCAAAAAGCTTAATAAGATCGCTCATTATCACGTTTTATCTCAAACCGAAAAAATAATAGCCGAGCTTCCGAAAGATAAATATTTCGGCGTATTGGTTGACGCTCCTTTGCTTTTCGAATCCGGCTTTCACGAAAAGTGCGATCTCGTTATTTCGGTTATAGCGGAAGATGGCGCCAGAATCAAAAGAATTACGGCGCGCGACGGCATAAGTGAAGAAAAAGCAATTTTAAGGATAAATAACCAGCTCTCAAACGAGTATCTTAAAGAAAAATCAGACATCATAATCGTTAACGACGGAAATCTTGACGCATTAAAAATAAGCGTTAGGGAAATTTCCGAAAAAATAAAGAATTTTTAAGGAGAAAATCATGTCAGAAAAATCACAGGGACAGAAAATGTTTGAAAATCTTTCTTATTCCAAGAAGAACATTTTCGAAGTGGCATCCAGCGAAAAAATCAAAGAAATCTACGACTATTCAAAGGGATACGTAAGCTATCTCGATAAATCCAAAACCGAGCGTGAAGCAACCGCTGAGGCTGTTAAGCTTCTTTTGGCAAAAGGCTACAGCGAATACAAGCTTGGCGATAAAATTTCCGTTGGTGATAAAAAGTTTTACAATCATCACGGAAAGTGCCTTTTTGCTTTTTCCGTTGGCGCGGAGGATATAGAAAAGGACGGCGTAAGAATCCTTGCCGCTCATATTGACTCTCCCCGTCTTGACTTAAAGCAGATTCCCATGTACGAAGATTCGGGAATGGCGTTTTTGAAAACGCATTACTACGGCGGCGTTAAAAAGTATCAGTGGACGGCAATTCCGCTTGCTCTTCACGGCGTTGTAGCAAAGGCAGACGGCTCCGTTGTTGACGTTGTTATCGGTGAAGACGACGGCGATCCCGTATTCTATATCAACGACCTTCTTCCTCATCTTGCTCAAAAGCAGGTTGTTGAGCCTCTTGGCACAGCTATTTCCGGCGAAACGCTCAATATCCTTATCGGAGGCCTTCCTTACGACGACGAGGACGTTAAGGAAAAAATCAAGCTCACAGCGCTTTCCATACTCAACGAAAAGTACGGCATTACGGAAGAGGATTTCCTCAGCGCAGAGCTTTCTTTGGTGCCTGCTTTCAAGGCTCGTGATATAGGATTTGACAGAGCGCTTATCGGCGCATACGGACATGATGACAGAGTTTGCGCATATCCCGCCCTCACGGCTCTTATGGATTCAAATTCTCCTCATACCGTGCTCGTTATCCTTGCCGACAAAGAAGAAACCGGCTCTGACGGCATCACGGGTATGCAATCCGATATTCTCGTTGATATAATTGACGAAATTTCTTCAAATCTTAACAAAAACGGAAGAGTTGTAAGAAGCAATTCCAAGTGCTTGAGCGCCGACGTTTCGGCAGCGTTTGATCCCAATTTCGCAGACGCATACGAAAGACGCAACAGCGCAATGCTTTCTTGCGGCGCTACTATGAATAAGTTTACCGGCTCTCGCGGAAAGTCCAGCACTAACGACGCTTCCGCTGAATTCGTCGGCTTTGTAAGACGCATTTTCAATGAGAACGGCGTTATCTGGCAGACGGCAGAGCTCGGAAGAGTTGACCTTGGCGGCGGCGGAACCGTTGCAAAATACATTGCAAACCACAATATAGAAACCGTTGACATCGGCGTTCCCGTTATATCCATGCACGCGCCGTTCGAGGTGATCTCAAAAGCAGACCTTTATTCTACCTACGAGGCTTTCATTGCGTTTCTTAAATAGTTTTCCTCTTTTTTCAAAATCAATTTGAAAATCTCGGAGGAAATATGTTTTTTAAAAAACTTGAAAGAGCAGAAGACAGATATAAGGAAATAGAACAGTTAATAACGCTTCCTGATATAGTGTCGGACAATAAGGAATATTCAAAGATCATGAAGGAGTATAAATCCTTGACTCCCATTGTTGAGAAATTCCGTGAATATAAAGAAACCGACCGACAAATGAGGGAAGCGGATGAGATGATGCGTGACTCTTCCTTGGAATCGGAGCTTCGTGAGCTTGCCGAGGAAGAATTTAAGCTTAACAAAACAAACTGCGAGCTTCTCCAAGAAGAGCTTCAAATTCTTCTTATTCCCAAAGACCCGAATGACGACAGAAACGTTATCGTTGAGATAAGACAGGGCGCAGGCGGAGAAGAGGCGGCGCTTTTTGCCGCGGATCTTTACAGAATGTATTCCATGTACGCCAACTCACGCGGTTTCAAAATTGAAATCGTCAGCTTGAATGAAACGGAGCTTGGCGGAATTAAGGAAATCAACTTTATGGTTATGGGAGAGGGCGCTTTTTCCCGATTTAAATTTGAAAGCGGCGTTCACCGTGTTCAAAGAATTCCCGTAACGGAATCCAACGGAAGAATCCAAACCTCAACCGTAACCGTTGCGGTGCTTCCCGAGGCTGAGGACGTTGAAGTAGAGGTCAATCCCGCAGATATTAAAATAGAATCCTGTAAATCAAGCGGCGCAGGAGGTCAGCATATCAATAAAACCGAATCCGCCGTAAGACTTACCCATAAGCCCACCGGCATCGTCATAGAGTGCGACCAGGAGAGAAGCCAGCTTCAAAACAAAGAAAAGGCTTTGAAGATACTTTATACCAAGCTTTACGACATGAAATGCCGTGAGCAAGAGGAAAAAATCGCCTCAACCAGAAAAACGCAAGTGGGAAGCGGCGACAGAAGCGAGAAAATACGCACTTATAATTTCCCTCAATCAAGAATAACCGACCACAGAATCAACAAAACCCTCTTTTCTCTCGGCGCATTTCTTGATGGCGATATAGACGCTCTTATCACCGAGCTTATAGCGCAGGATACTGCGGAAAGACTGAGGGGAGAGCAGAATGAAAACTGAAATATTCAAAATTGAGGAATTAAATTCTTCCGCTCTTGCTTTGCTTGAAGATGCGGCGAAGGTTATTAAAAACGGCGGCCTCGTCGTTTTCCCCACGGAAACGGTTTACGGGCTTGGCGGAGATGCGACGAGCGAAGCTTCAAGCAAGAAAATATACGCAGCAAAAGGCAGACCGTCGGATAATCCTTTGATTATCCACGTTGACACTCCCGAAATGGCGGAAAGCTACGCCTATACGAATAAGCTCTATTACGCTCTGGCGGAAAGCTTTATGCCCGGCCCGCTTACCGTTGTTTTAAAAGCCAAAGAAACTATTCCGCTTGCAACCCGCGGAGGACTCGATACCGTTGCTGTGCGTTGCCCGGAATCCGAAATAGCAAGAGAGCTTACCAAAAGAGCCGGAGTGCCGATTGCTGCGCCCTCCGCAAATCTTTCAGGCTCTCCCTCGCCCACGAAAGCGGCGCACGCAATTGACGATATGCAGGGAAGAGTTGACGTAATAATCGACGGAGGCGACTCTGAATTCGGTCTTGAATCTACTATCGTTAAAATTGAAAACGAGGACGAATTAACTCTTTTGCGCCCCGGCAAGATAACCCCTGAAGAGCTATCTTCGGTAGCTTCGTCGGTGAAAATAGCAGATGCTGTCACGGATAAGCTTCGAGATGGCGAGGCGGCCATTTCTCCCGGCATGAAATACAAGCATTACGCTCCGACAGCGCCCGTAATCCTCCTTGACGGCAGCATCGAAAAAATCCTTGACTATATTAAGAGTTCCGGAGAAGAAAGAATTGCCGTTATTGCTTACGACGCTGATTTTGAGCTTATTAAAAATTCTTTTGATGGCGCTCTTATTTATAACTTCGGCTCTTCTGAAAATCCGACGGAGCAAGCTCACCTTTTGTTCTCGATTTTAAGAGATACCGATAAGCATGAGCTTGATGCGGTTTACGCTCCGCTTCCGAAAGCCGAGGGAGTAGGACTTGCGCTTTATAACAGAATGATTCGCGCTGCAGCGCACAAAATTATAAGATTGTGATGGTATTAAGATGGCTAAAAAGACTGCTAAAACTAAAAAAATTCAAGATATTGACTTAAAGCAGAACGAAGCTCCGGCCATATCTGTTCCGATTACGGAAACTCTTGAGAAAAACTATATGCCGTATGCAATGAGCGTTATAGTTTCAAGAGCTATTCCCGAAATCGACGGCTTTAAGCCTTCCCACAGAAAACTTCTTTATACAATGTATAAGATGGGGCTTTTACGCGGTGGACGTATAAAAAGCGCGAATATCGTTGGCCAAACCATGCAATTAAACCCCCACGGCGACGCTTCCATTTATGAAACGATGGTACGTCTTACACGAGGAAATGCGGCGCTTTTACATCCGTTTATAGATTCGAAAGGTTCTTTCGGTAAGCAATATTCAAGAGATATGGCGTATGCGGCGTCAAGATACACCGAGGCAAAGCTTGACAGCTTCTGTCAGG
>JAZRGJ010000011.1:0-3506 GCA_045644125.1 Eubacteriales bacterium
TCATTGCGTCCATGATTCCTTCGTAGTGATAGGAAGGATCGTTCTGAAGCTTAGGGAACCAAACAACTTCCTCGGAGTAAGTAGCCTCACCCTCAACAACGGAGCTTACCTTACGGTCAGATCCGCCAGCGTCAAATCCGATGCGGCAACCGTCAAGATGACGTCCTACGGGAGATGCGGATTCCTTTGCTACGGGAGCATTTTCAAAGGGAACGTGAACTACCTCAAAAGGAGATTCGTAAACCTCGGACATGAATATGCTGTCGAATTCACGAGCGCCGCCTTTAGAGTAATCTGCCTTTATCTTATCTGCAATTACCTTTGATCCTGCGATGATTACCTTGTAACCGCCGCGCATCCAGAGAAGAGATTTAACGATTCTCTCAACGAATTCGTGGTTTTCCTCGTCGTGTCCTGTTCCGTCCTTGAATACTTCAAGAGTAAATACGGAGGTAAGACCGTCGTTTCTCTCAAGAGCGATAGTGAGCTTTTCTCCGCCCTCAGCCTTTACTGCAGCTTCGAAATCACGGTATACAACCGACATCGGCATAAAGCCGGGATCAAGAGGTGCTTTAACTTTAAGATTCATAAATAGTTTTTCCTTTCTTTATGGTTCTTATAATATTTATATTTTCATCGGTGATAATGATGTCCGCATCCTTGCCAACCTCAAGCGAGCCCAAGCGGTCAGCGCAATTGATGGAGTGAGCGGGGTTTAAAGATGCCATTTTGAAAACTTCGTTTACGGGAAGCGCCGTGTAATCGATAACGTTTTTAACAGCATCGTTGAGCTTAAGAACGCTTCCTGCGATAGTACCGTCTGCAAGGCGACATTCAATTCCCTTAAGGAATATAGGCTGTCCGCCAAGCTCGTATTCGCCGTCGGGCATACCTCCCGCTCTCGTACAGTCGGTGATAAGCACCATCTTGTCGCCCTTAACCTTTGCAACTATCGAGTAAAGTCCGGGATGAATGTGGAAGGTATCCGCAATTATCTCAACGGAAACGTTATCGGATGCAAGCGCTGCGCCGACAACTCCGGGATTTCTGTGCGCCAAGGGAGGCATAGTGTTGAAAAGGTGAGTCGCGTGGTTAACGCCGTCCTTTGCCGCGCTCATAGCTTCGTCGTAATCCGCAGCGGTGTGTCCCATGGAAACGAGCACCTTAGATTCTTTCGCAAGCTTCTTTATGCACTTGTGATCCTTGTCCATTTCGGGAGCAAGGGTGATGGACGTGATAATATCCTCGTTTGCAATTACGAAATCCGCATCGGGAACGAGAATGTTTTCCTCTGCCTGCGCGCCCTTTTTCGAGGGGTTGATGAAAGGACCTTCCGCATGAACGCCGATTATTTCAGCGCCGCCCCAGGTCTTGCTCTCTTCCTTGAGGGCGCGAACTGCGTTAAGCGAAGCCATAATCTGATCCATAGAAACGGTCATCGTGGTGGGAAGAAAAGCCGTAACTCCGTTCTTTGCAATGCCGTAAGCCATCTTTTTGATGCCCTCGGGATCAGCGTCGCAGGTGTCTGCTCCGAGATAACCGTGAATATGCACGTCAATAAGGCCGGGAGCAACGTAATTTCCTTTAGCGTCAATAGTTTCAGCGCCGGCAGGAACTTCGCTTGTGAGAGCGGCGATTTTTCCGCTTTCAGCATCAAACGCAAGCGCTTTGCCTTCAACGACAGAGTCGGGAAGAACTATCTTACCGTTGATTATGTATGTCAATGCCATAATATAACTCCTTTTAAGTAAATTTTCTACCGATTACAGTATATCAAAGTTTAATCCTTGAATTGTGAACTTTTTATGAATTTTTGCAAATTTTTGTATTTTTTACAACATTTTCGTTCTTTTATACAAATTTTGCGTTGATTACCATATAACGATGCGCTTTTCGGGAGCGATATACATTTTATCGTTTTCCGTAACGCCGAACGTGGAGTACCATTCATTGAAGTTTCTCGGGGGAATATTAGCGCGGAGCATTGCCGGTCCGTGAACGTCAACCGCAAGAAGCATTTGAAGAAATTCGGGCTTTGCCTTTTCGCACCAAATTCTTGCCCAGTTGGAGAAATATTCTTCAAACGACACGCCCTCGGTTTTAGACATTATGTCAAGCGTTACCGCCATACCGCCGTTGTCCGCCATGTTTTCGCTTACGATGAATGCGCCGTTTACCTTACCCCAGGGAAGCTCGATTCCGTCAAACTGCTCGATCATCTCGGCAACCTTTTTTTCGAAGCGGCCGAAGTCCTCGTCGGTCCACCAGTTGTTGATATTTCCGTTTTCGTCGCACTTCGCTCCGTTGCTGTCGAATGCGTGTGAAATTTCATGGCCGATAACGCTGCCGATACCGCCGAGATTTTCGCTTCTCGTTTGCTTGAGCGAATAGAAAGGAGCTTGAAGAATTGCCGCGGGGAAAGTAATATCGTTAACGAAAGGATCGTAGCAAGCGTTAACCATATGTCCGGGCATTGCCCAGTTTTCAGGCTCGGTGGGCTCGTCGAGCTTTGCGTAGCTATTCTCCGCCTTTATTGCGTTGAGGGCGAGCATAATATCGAAAAGGGAATCGTCGGGATTGAAAACGAGCTTGTCAAAAATGGCTCTTACCTTGTCGGGATAGCCCATCTTAACGCCCATTTTGGAGAGCTTGAGGATAGCCTTTTCTCTCGTTTCTTCGCCGAGGATTTCGTTAGTCTTAATGCGAGCTTTGTACGTGTCTATGATTTGATAAACTATTTCCGTGATGTCTTTTTTAGCTTCTTCGCCAAAATATTTTTCACCGTAGTAAATTCCAACGGGCTCGGAATAAGCCGAGGATGCGAGATCGTAAGCAAACTTTTCTATGTCCTGCATCTTTGCAATGCCCATAATTGCGCGGCCGTACATACCGCCTATATCACGAAGCTCTTCAGAGAGGAGAGCGCATGATTTCATAAGTCCCGTCACGTATGCCCAGCTCTTGTAAAGCTCAAGGTTTTCTGCGTTGAATACCTTTTTAAATTCACCGAAGAATCGAGGCTCGGTAACTACCGTAACGGCGGGGACTTTTCCGAACAAATCTTTAAGTATAAAATTAAAATCAAGAGTTGAGAGCATCTCTGAAACGGCGCCGGTGTCCATGGGATTATAAATTTCAACGTATCTTGCCCATTCCTCGCTCGTCTTTACGAGCCCGCCGAGAATTTCGTCAAACGCAAGAGCTCCGTTTACTCGCTTTTCCTGCTCTTCTGCCGAAAGATCGGTTTTTGCCATAAGCATCTTCGCAACGCTCGTCCAAATTCCGATAATTTGCTCCTTTTGAGCCGCCATTTCGGGCTTGTAGTAAGAAGCGTCGGGGAGGATTACGCTTGCGCCCTGAATGTAAACGAGGCGTTTTTTAGTGTTCTTCATATCGGTTTCAACGCCGATGTTTATGGGCGTGGGTATCTCTCTTTTCGATAAGCTCTTGTAAAGGCGGGTGAAATCCTCGGTCGGATTGATTTCCTCAAGAATTTTAAGATTTTG
>JAZRGJ010000012.1:0-4274 GCA_045644125.1 Eubacteriales bacterium
ATCCTGTAGACGGAGTAAGCTCCGTGCAGAAAAAGCAAATGCAGACTCAGGAGGGCAAAAACGTTTCCGTAACCGCAATCAAAGGAAACTTTGACGATGCGCAAAGCGGAGTTAAAAAAATATTCTCCGACGAAGAGTTCAAAAGCGCGCTCGACCTTGAAAACGTATTCCTCTCAAGCGCAAACTCGATAAACTGGGGCAGACTTGCGCCGCAGATAGTTTACTACGTTTCGGCGTATTGCGACCTTCTTTCTTCAGGCGCTATTGCGCTCGGCGAGAAGATAGACGTATGCGTACCCACCGGCAACTTCGGCAACATTTTTGCCGCATATATCGCAAAGCTTATGGGACTTCCCATTGAAAAGCTCGTTTGCGCATCCAATATGAACAACGTTCTTACCGATTTTCTCAAATCGGGCGTTTACGATAAAAACAGAAGCTTCTATGCGACGATGTCGCCCTCTATGGATATTCTTATATCCTCAAACCTTGAAAGACTTCTTTACGTTACGCTCGGCTCGGAGAAAACCGCGTCATATATGGAAAAGCTTAATTCCGACGGAAGATACGAGCTTTCAAAAGAGGACTTCTCTCTCGTATGCGATTCATTCGTCGGCTACTACACCGATGAAAAGCAAACGTCGAAAACCATAAAAAGCGCCTTTGAAAATAAAAACTGCCTTATCGACACACACACAGCTGTTGCGGTATCCGCCGCAAGCGACTATAAGTATGACTCCAAGGCAGAGAGAAAAATGCTCGTGGTTTCCACAGCTTCGCCCTTTAAATTCGCAAATGACGTTATCGCTTCGATAAGAGGCTATAAGGAAGAAAGCGACCTTACCGCGCCCACGGCTCTTGAAGAGCTCACGGGAGTGAAGATGCCCCGTCCCTTATCCGACGTTCTTTCAAAGGAAACGATTCACACGGAAGTTATCGAAAGCTCCGATATGAAAACCAACACCCTTAATTTTGCGAAGAATTAGTATTCTTTCGCCTTAAAGGTTACGCAAGCGGTATCCGTTGACGACGATGCGCTGTGAGGGCCAACTGAAATGCAGCCGGCGCAGCACTCGTTTTTACCGTTATGGTAAACGCAATTCGCAACGTCGCACTTTATTCCGTCAATATGCTTTGACGTATCGCACTTGCAATCGTTTTCGTACTTCTTTTCCATCTTGATTTCTCTTTTCCGCAGGCTTTGCGCCCGCAAAAGTAGTTTATCCGAAAAAAAGCCCTATTATACGCCACGGAGAAAATTTTATGTCTACTTACGCAATCTCTGGCTTGCGTCTTTCAACACTCCTTGAAACCGACAAATCAATGGAGGTTTTCGGCAAGCGTTGGGATAATTATATGAAGAGAATAGAAAACAACTGGCGTCGGCTCGTAACGGACGCCGATACGGTTATAATTCCCGGTGACGTTTCCTGGGCGCTTTCTCTTGACGAAGCCGCATCGGATTTAAAGTTTATCGATTCTTTGCCGGGCAGAAAAATCATTGCAAAGGGTAACCACGATTTTTGGTGGGCAACCATGAAAAAGCACTATGATTTTTTTGAAAAACACGGTATAAGCACTATAGATTTCCTTTTTAACAACGCCCACGAAACCGACGATTTTATCATTGCGGGAACACGGGGCTGGTATCACGACGAGGATACGCAAGGCACGCAAAACAAAACGGATTTTGCAAAGCTCGTAAGGCGCGAATGTCAAAGACTTGAGGTAAGCCTTAAGGCTGCTTTGGAATTGAAAAAAGCTTCCCCCGACAAAGAAATCGTGGTATTTATGCATTTCCCGCCCTTTTGGAACGGAAAGGAGAGCGAAAACATAATAGCTCTTCTTGAAAAATACGCAATTCGCCGTGTTTTTTACGGCCATATTCACGGAAATTACACCGTTGAGCCGAGATTCGTTTACAGAGATATTGAGATGAACATAATTTCAGCGGATTTCCTTGAATTTATTCCAAAACACATTGCAAAGGTATAAAAAAGGTATAAAAATGAGCGAAAATAACGTAAAGCTTCTTGCAAAAAAATGGTATAAAAAGCTTGATTTTCCCCGGGAATACGACGAAAAATTTCACGAGCTTCTTAATAGCGAAGATGGTTTTTCCGAAATGAAATTTGAGAATTTTGACCTTGAAAAAAACGCTGACGAGCATAGGCGAAACGTCATCTGGGCGCTTTATTTCTGTGAGGAAGTTAGTGAAAAATACAAGGAAAAGAATATCCCGGAAGAAATTATGATGGATACGCTTCTTGACATAAGATTTCATATTCTCAAGTTTAGCGAGCCAACGGGTGTTCTTCATCTTCGAGGACTTTCAACTTGGGTATTCTTGCACCTTTCCTTTAAGCTTTTTAAGGTCGGAAGACTTCAGTATCAGCTTCGCGGCTCGGAGCCCGGCGCTGAACATTTAGGACTTCCCGAAGGCGAACCCGTACTTGCCGTTCATATCCCGATGGGTGAGCCGCTTACGAAAGAAGCTTCGCTTGAATCTTTTGATTTGGCAAACAAATTTTTTGACAAATATTTTCCCGAATACAAATATAGGTTTTTCACCTGTCACTCGTGGCTTCTTGACAAAACTCTCAATAATTTTCTTGCACCTGACACGAATATAATAAAGTTTCAGAATCTATACGAATACGCGTGCGAACGTGAGCTTGATTCTGCTATATCATTTTGCTTCCCTTACGGAGTAAAAAGAGATAATATCAAAGATTTCGAGCCAAAAACCTCGCTTCAGGCAAAAATTCGCGATCACGTTTTAGCTCAAGGAAAGCTTTACTATACGTTCGGAATACGCGAAAAATACAAGGACTTAAAAGTGCCGATTGCACTGAATATAGACGATTTTACACCCATCATGCACTTGTGCGCAAAGCATCTTAAGGCAACAGAAGACGGACGCGAATTTCTCAAGGAAGTTCCTTACGAATTTCTACTTGAATTTTTGGAGCTTGTTGAAAAACACGGCGTACGCGGCAAGCTTTCTGTTGTTCCACTCCCTGCGGGTGAAAATGTTTTTGACACACAAGAGGGGCAAAAATGGTGCGAAAAAATACACGAAAAGCTTGACGGAAAATTTTCTTACTGCCCCGAAATGCTTACGCATGAAAGAGCGTACGATATAAAAAACCAATGTTTTTTTGACGTAAACGAGAGAAAGTGGAGCGAAGATAAAAGCGAAGACGAGCTTTGCGAATATATTACTTATGCTCTGGAAACTCTCGAAAAGCGCGGATTCCAGGCATCAGGCGTTACTTCTCCCTGGACTTTCGGTCAAAAGAATCTTAAAGAATACGAAGCCGCGATTTCGCGCGCAATGAAGAACGCTTTCGGCAAAAATCACTCTTGGTATTTCCTTCTTACAGATGAATTTGCAAAAGCAAAAACCGTTCTCCAAAACAAAGAACGCCGCTTGGTTTCAATCTTTGCAACTTCCCCCGACGTATTCTGGGAATGTATCAACACTACCCGCGCCGACGAAGAATATATTCAAAGCATTGCAGACCACCTCATAACTGAAGACGGAACTGACGGCTCAATAATTCGTACCCTTGAAAACGGGGGCCACCCTGTTATTCTGACACACTGGCAATCGCTTTTCTCAAACGGTACAAAATCTGGACTTCGCGCGCTTGAAGTAACACTTGAAAGAATTAAAAAGCACCTTAACGACAGGGTTGAATTTGCAAGCTTTGACGAAATTCTTAATCTTACAATCAAAGAAAACAGATAAAATTTAAAAATTTACGGATAAGAATAGATAAATATTCTTAAATCCCTTGACAAACCATCTAAAATATTGTAAAATAGTATGGTTAAAATTACTAAATAACAGTATTATATATTCCGGAGGAAAAACAATGAGCCTTATTAAAAAGGAACTTACCGAAAAGTCCGGCTTCGTAATGGAGTTTTCAGTAAGCAAGGAAGCTTTTGACAAAGCAGAAAATGAAGCATACAAGAAGCAGGTTAAAACCATCAACATTCCCGGCTTCAGAAAAGGAAAAGCTCCCAAAAGCATTATCGAAAAATACTACGGCAAGGGCATTTTCTTTGAAGATGCTATAAATGCGTGCATTCCCGATGCTTTTGAAGAAGCAGTTAAAGAAGCAGGTCTTACCGTCGTTGGTAACCCCAAGTTCGACCTCGTATCTATGGAGGGCGACATCGTTCTTAAGGCTGAAGGCTTCGTTAAGCCCGAAGTTACTATCGAGGGCTACAAGGGCCTTGAGGCTGAAAAGAAGGTTGCTACC
>JAZRGJ010000013.1:0-3055 GCA_045644125.1 Eubacteriales bacterium
TTTCCGTCGTCAGCGAGCTTTTCAAAGTTTTCAGCTCTTTCGAGCATATTTTTATAAGTTGCGTAAAAGCCCCAATTCATTCTGTCCTCGGGCAATTCAAAACCGTCGTAAACTATGCCTCTTACCGAGCGGTAGCCCATATTTTTGAGCCCTTCGGCAAGCTCGGGCGACGGCTGTCTTCCGTACGGCCAGACGAAATCCTTTATTTCACAGCCGAAAACTTCTTCAAGCTCACGATGCCCCGCTTCAACGAAGCGAAGATAATTATCAACGTCAGCGCCTTTAAACCATCTGTCCGTATTTTTCATGTGGAAATAATAAAGACCGTCAACGCCCGTTTTGTAGAGCTTATCTTTATCGGCAGTTTCTTTGTCAAATTCCTCGTCTGCTATCGGCAAATCGGGATTTCTTAACCACATCGGGTGATATTTCTGATGATTCGCTATTTCATACCCGCGGTAAAGCTCAATATAAGCATCTTTTTTAGACGGCGTAATATAGCTTGACACAAGATTAAAAGTGCCCTTTATTCCCGCCGGTTTAACGTAAGAAATAAACTTTTCATCAAGCTTAAGATTACCGTCGTCAATAGTGAAAGAGATTGCCTTTCTCTTGAAGCCTGGGTAAAAATTCAAATCAATCTTTTTTCCCATAATAAACTACCTTTCCTGCGTCAACCGAGGAGGTTACCCATACGTTTGCGCCTATCACAGCGCCCTTGCCGATTTTAGTGTTTCCGCCAAGTATAGTTGCGTTTGCGTAAATTATGCAATTATCTTCAATATCCGGGTGGCGCTTGATTCCTTTAACGGGGTTGCCGTTTTCGTCAAGCTCAAAGCTCTTCGCTCCGAGAGTTACACCCTGATAAATTTTAACGTAATTGCCGATAGTGCAAGTTTCGCCTATTACGATACCCGTGCCGTGATCTATGCAGAAATATTCTCCGATTTTTGCTCCTGCGTGAATATCAATACCCGTTTTTTCGTGCGCATATTCTGTCATAAGGCGAGGGATATACGGAATATTTCTCTCGTAAAATTCGTGCGCAATTCTGTATATCGAGATTGCGTAGAATCCGGGATAGGAAAGTATTACCTCTTCGGGAGAATTTGCGGCAGGGTCGCCCTCGTATATCGCTTGCGCATCTTTAATAAGCGCTTTCTTTATTTCGGGAATTCTTTCTATTATCTCATATGCTAAGCTCTCTGTATCTCTGAATTCGATACAGTCGCAAAGGAAGCCCGAGGCGCTTATCTCCCTTTTAATCATAAAGAAAGTTTTGTCAAGCATATCAAGCTCTCCCGTTGAGCTGTAATCGCCCGCGGGGAAATATTCGGGAAACATAAGAGCCTGAACGTTTTTAATTATGGAAATAACCTCTTTGCGTGAGGGTACGAAGGATTTTTTCTTGTGGAAATATTCGTACTCTCCCTCCCTCGTGCCTCTTATGGCGGAGAGTACTTCGTTTAATGTTTCGTCGTGAGTTTTCATTTTTAAGCCTTTAAGTTTTTTTACATATTATGAAAAGCCGTGCTTTTTGGTACTAAAAATGCGCGGTGGCCCCGAAGGACTGCGCCGCGCATCTCTATCGTTTATTTAAAGCTTGAAACAACAAGCTTAACAAGCTCTATAACAGAGTAGAAACGGCTCTGGTTAATGCTTGCGCCCGCAACGGTTGACGAGTTAATAACTTCGCCGGAGAATGCGGAATTTACAGCTTCAACGCTTGCTTTGTACGCTTCTTTATGCATTGCGAGAGCTTCAAGCGCTTCGGAAACGCCTTCGTAAGTAGGCTCGGCGCCATTCTTAACACCGTCAGCAATTATGATAAGCGCACGGCGCTCGGAAAGGGTAAGCTCTTCGTTATCGAGCTGCTGAACGCTATCAACGAACGTTCTGCTGTTACCCTCGAGAATCTGAATTTCGGCGCTGTAGTTTGCAAGCGCGCCGTTTGCTTCGGCAACTCCGGAAATTCCGACTACGTTACCTGCCGCCTGAAGAGCGAAAGCCTTTTCAATTGCGGCTTTTTTCTCGTTGAACGTCGTTTTAGTGCCTATCTCGGCAACTGCTGCAAGGTATGCTGCCGCAGAGCTTTCGAGAGCCTTTATATCGTTTTCAACGGTGGTGATCTTTTCAATTGCTTCAGCAACTCCGGGATAAGCTATATTGATGTTTGCATCATTCTGACGAAGAGCTATAGCCTCGGCGAGAGCCGCTTTCTTGGTTTCATAAAGAGTGTTGAACATTGCCGCATCAACTTTTGCTATGAAGTTTTCGCTGGCATTGATAATTGAGGAGAAGCTTGCTTCGATTTCAAGATATTTTTCAATATAGTTTGCAAGCTCGGGAACGGAAGAAACGTCAACTCCCTCGTAAACCTTGCCGTTGTTATAAACGGCTTTTGCAGAAATATATCCAACGTTAAATCTCGTATCGAAATCAGCTGTGAGGTCCTGCATTATGAGAACGGAGGACTTAAACTGACCGATTACCGCATTCATCTCGGAAATCTTTGCTTCAAGAGCATCGAGCATGGGAATGTAGTAAAAAACGCTGTTGGGATCGTTATTTGCGTAGTTGTAGGAATTATCGCGAAGCTTATACTGAGAGATCTGAGCATAAGCGTCGAGGATGTAAGTATAGTCGCGGCTGTCGGGATCGTAGGTCTTCATGTAGTTTACGAATGCCTCGGAATCCTTCTTAACCTCGTCAAGACTCTTAAGTTCCGCATTATAAGCGACGAGAGCCGCTCTCAAATCAGCAAGCTTATTTTCATTATCGGTGATAAGGCTGATAGCGGTGGGAAGATATTCGCTTGCGCTTGCAAATGAAGTACCCAAGGAAGAGATTGCGTTATTAAGCGCAAGTATACGAGCGCTCGCATCGGCTTTTAGGGAGAACGACTCTTTATACGCTGCGAAAGCTGCATCGGCGCTTGCCTTAGCGGCGTCTATGCTTGCAACGTCAGCTCCGGGCACGAAAATTGCCGCCGCATAATCTGCGTTCACTTTTTCCTGAAGAGCGTTGAGCACTACGTCTATCATGTTAACGTAAG
>JAZRGJ010000014.1:0-18969 GCA_045644125.1 Eubacteriales bacterium
CAACGAAGCCTGCCTTATAGCCCTTTACTCTTGCTACCATAGCGGCCTCGTCCTCGATGGTCTGGTTGCCGTAAATGAAGGAAACGCCGCCTTCCTTAGCAAGTGCGATAGCCATCTTATCGTCGGAAACCGACTGCATTATAGCGGAAACCATGGGGATATTAAGCGAGATAGGGCATTCTTCTTCGCCCTTTCTGTATTTAACAAGGGGTGTTTTTAAGCTTACGTTAGCGGGAATGCATCTCTCGTCGGTGTAGCCGGGAACAAGAAGATACTCGCTGAAGGTGTGTGACGGTTCTTTGAAATAAGTAGCCATTTCTAATCCTCTCTTTTATTTACCAAAATTTATAATTAACATATATTTTAACACAGGGGAATGATTATGTCAATATTAAAAATGACAGAAATTGATAGCTTTTATACGGTTTTTGTGCTTATTTTTCCCAAGAATCAAGCACTTTTATATATTTGATTTTCGGCTGAAGCTCTTTTATGGGCTCGTAACCGTCGGTAAGGCTTCCGTTTCCGTAGAATAACCAGTAGTAAAATTCGTTTCCGTAGTACTCTTGGCATTTTTCCATAGTGCCGGTAACTATATCGTCAACGACGCTGATTCCCTCAACTACGTATCCAAATGCCGCATAGCTTCCGTCAAGAGAGCTTGATGCGTCGTCGTGGCAGATGAAAAACTGGCTTGATGCGGAATTCGGTTCGTTTGACCTTGCCATTGATATAACGCCGCGCTTGTGGCTTATGTCGTTTGCGTGTCCGTTGGAATCAAATTCGCCGTAGATTTCCTTGTCCGAGCCGCCGATACCGTTTGCGCGGGGGTCGCCGCCCTGAATCATAAAGCCGTCGATAATGCGGTGAAACGAGAGTCCGTCATAGAAGCCGGAGTTTACGAGATTTATAAAGTTTTCAACGGTTACGGGCGCTGTCGTTGCATCGAGAAGCACAACCATTTTGCCGTATTTTTCAACGCATATCTCAACGTATTTTACGTCTCTGCCCTCGATATTTCTGCTGTCGAGGTAAGGGCTTGCGCCGGTGCCCATTTTTTCTTCGCCTTCGTTCTTACGATTCTCGTTACAAGAGCTAAAAGTCATAACGCACGCCAAAATCAAAGCGAGCGCAAGAATTAAAGATGTGATTTTCTTCATTTTTGTGTCCTTTACAAGTTTTGTGTTATAAATAATTCTATCGCCTGGTATCCTGCAATTCCGCCTTGCTTTGAGGAAGCGTCGGCTTTTATGAGAGCTCTCAGCGATTCGCTTATTTTCTTTGTTCCAAGCTTTTTGTAAGCTTTCAGATAAAGCCCCAAGGGGTAAGATGAAATGCCTAAAATTTTCTGCATTTCGTCAAATCCGCGTCCCTCGTCCGCAAGAAGCGCAACGGAGGAGAGATTTGAATAGGTTTTTGCGAGCATTCCTATAATGATCTGCGGCTCGGTGCGTCGGTTTTTCATATCCGCAAGAGCTCTGAACGCCTTTGCGGCATCTCCCTCTATAACCGCATTCTGTATTGCGAAAGCGTCAGATTCGGCGCTTGACGGGCAAACTAGTTCAACGTCTTCGCTTGTGAGCGCGTTTTTATCATTCGCTTTCAGATATGCCGAAAGCTTTATAACCTCGTTGTTAAGTATCTCCATTGAGCGCCCCACTCTTAAGAGCAGAGTGTTAAGCGGCCCTCTTTCGACGAGTATTCCCTCAGCGTCAAAGTGCTTTTTCAGCCAAGCGAGAAGCTGGGTATCCGTCGATTTCGGGAAGTTGAGTATATCAAAAGCTTCGCTGAAAATTTTTGCGAGCTTGCTCGGCCTTTTTTCTGTTCCGAGATCAAATCCGTCCTCGGTGGTCATAATTGCGAAAACCGCCCAGGGATAATCGTCTTTCAGAGAAAAGATTTTATCGGTGAAAGTTTTGATGTCCCCGTCTTTCATTGAAGAAAGATTGGCGAAACGCCATTCGATAAGCTTGTATTCCTGCATCATCGGAGGTGATTCAATAGCCTCCGCAAGAGCGCCGACGTCCATATCAAGAGCGTCAAAAACAACGTGATTGAAAACGTCAAGCCCTGAGCCTTCGTCGACGAGTATTGCTCGTCTTAACTCGCCGAGATAGAATTTTTTGAGATAATCCTCTTCTCCTGCGAAAATATACCATCCGGCAAGATTTTCTGCCTTGAGGCGCGATTTGAAATCACTTATATTCACTTTTGCGCCTCCTTTGAAATCAATTTTTTCTCTCTATCTTCATTCTGCAACGCTTTTGAGCGCCGCCGATGTTCATGTTATAAAGGAGAGATAAAGCGCCGCCCTCTTTTGCGAGCGTGTTATCGATTTTGACGGTATCGATTTCCATATCGAAAGAGAACGGTGGAACTGTGTAGGTGCTTTTGTGCGTTTTCCCTAAAGAGAAGAGCATATCGCAAACGACGTCGCCGCGGCGGCTGACTGTTACATCGCCGTCCTTTACGCTTATATCGCACGAAACGGAAGAGCCCTCTCGTTTTTCTTTATACGAGAGCGCCACGGCGTTTCCATCTAGCTTAAGCGTTCCCGTTGCCACGAATTCGTCCTTTTCAACATCTCCGTCAGGGCGTCCTTTTTCATCGAGATTTATTACGTTTGACGTGATTTTAAAAACGCATTCTGATAAATTTGACATAATAAGATACCTCGATATTCAAAAATGACAAAAACGGCCTCGGCTCGTTTTTGCCATTTTCAGAAAGAAGCTTTAGATCTGCCTCTTCTTGTTAGTATTGTATTCGCTGTGGGGGTTTAAGAGATTGCGCCAGTCAAGGCTGCCGTTGTCAAGCGCTTGAACGAGCGCCTCGGCAGTTGCGATATTGGTTGCGACGGGAACGTTATATACGTCGCAAAGGCGCAAAAGGTTTGACTCCGCTTCGGAAACTTCTTTTGCGGGGTCCGTGCCTCTGAAGAAGAATACCAAGTCAACTTCATTGTAGGAAATTCTTGATGAAATCTGTTCCGTTCCGGCGCTTCCTGCAAGGAGGGTTTCGATTTCAAGGCCCGTAACGTCGGAGATGTAGGCCCCGGTCGTGTGGGTTGCGCACAAATGGTGGTGACAAAGAATTCCGCAGTATGCTATACAGAACTGTGTCATAAGTTCTTTTTTGTTATCTTCGGCGATGATTGCAATATCCATAAACCTCTCCTATTCTTCTCAATGATAAAACAAATGATTTTAATATTAACCCATTATATCATTAATTTAACATTTTGTCAATTGGCGAGAGAGAAAAAAAGGAAATCCCGAGCGCAATATTTTTTAGTAAAAGTGCGAAAAATATTTTAAAACCTATTGTAAAACCAAGAAATATGTAGTATAATAAATCCTAATCGCGCATTATGCGGAAAATAGTAATATATTCCTCGAAAGGATTCGTAATAAATGAAACAATTTAAGAGAATAGGCGTTTTAACATCGGGCGGCGACGCTCCCGGAATGAATGCGGCTGTCAGAGCGGTTGTAAGAGCAGCTCTTGCAAACGGCGTTGAAGTAATGGGTATTTACCGTGGATATTCGGGACTTATAAACGGTGATATAAGACCTCTTGCCATCCGTGACGTATCAAATATCATAAACCTTGGAGGAACTGTTCTTTATTCCGACAGATGCCTTGAAATGAAGACTCCCGAAGGCTTGGCGCTTGCGGTAGAAACTTGCAAGAAATTCGGAATTGACGGAATCGTTGCGATTGGCGGCGACGGTACGTTCAGAGGCGCAACCAAGCTCACTCTCAGCGGCGTTCCTTGCATAGGAATTCCCGCAACTATCGATAACGACATAACATCAACCGATAATACTATAGGCTTTGATACCGCTATGAATACGGTTATCGATCTCGTTGACAAGCTCAGAGACACCTCAGAATCTCACGCGCGTTGCAGCGTTATTGAGGTTATGGGAAGAGGAGCGGGCGATATAGCGCTCAGCTCTGCGATAGCTTCGGGCGCAAGCGGCGTTGTAATCCCCGAGATTCCTTTTGATGAAAACGAGCTTTTTGAAAGAATAGAGAGAGCCAGAAAGCTTGGAAAGAGAAACTTCCTCGTTCTTGTTTCCGAGGGCGTTGGAAGCGAATACGGTCCCGAGCTTACCGAAAAAATCGAAAAGACCACGGGTGTTGAGAGCCGTTTTGCCCGCCTTGCTCATATAGTAAGAGGCGGAACTCCTACGCTTCGTGACAGAGTTATGGCGTCTATGATGGGCGCGTATGCGGTTGAAAAGCTTCTTGCCGGCGAATCAAATCTCGTAGTTTGCGAGAAGGTTGGCAAGATTGAAGGAATCGATATAAATTTCGCCCTCAATCTTGACCGTATGTATAAGGGAACTCTTGAGGACGGCGATCTTGACGGATTCAGCGAAGAAGATATTAAAATTATGAAGTATCTCGCTAACAAGCGCCGCGAGGATATTCAAGAGCTTTACAATATCTGCAAAAAAATCAATCTTTAAGTTTAACCTAACGAGGACGCAAGCCTTTGGCGATGCGTCCTCTTTTTTATTTCGTTATTCGCAGCTTTCCATCGGGCATTCGCAGGCGGTGTTTTTATGAATCGCGTTTTTCATTTTGTGCGCCGTGTTGGTTACGATTTCTTTGCCTCGGTTTTTTATACTCATAAATCCGACGACTGCAAGCGCACCCATCGTGAGCCCCAGAATAGTCGGGAATTTTCTTCTCTCGGATTTTCTGAAAATCATAAATCGTCCTTTCTTCGTTTTTTCTTATTATGCGCAAAGTGTGAAAAAATATTTGCTTCGGTTGACAAAAAAATTTAAGTAGTGTAAAATATATTTATAAATTATTTGGAAACGGATTTCGTATGATAGTTTGTAAAAAATGCAATCACGAGGCTCTTATTGCGACAGAATGCTGTCAAAAATGCGGAGCGAAAATTCAGCTTAGCGAGAGGGAAATATCCGAATATCTTGAAAAGCTTACGCTTGCCAAACGTAAAAAAGAATACGAGGCGGCTCTTGAATATTCGAAAATTCTCGCATGGGCAGGGCATACCGAAAGCGAGAGGGAATACGCAAGAATGCTCGAAATGGGCGATCTTGTTGAGCGGAGCTACGACGAGGCTATGCGCTTTTATTTTCTCGCGGCAAAAAAACACGATGCGTTTTCGGCGTACCGTTATTCTCGCCTCGTTTCAAGGGCGAATGCGGATATTGGCAAGCTCTGGCTTCTTTATTCCGCAATTATAGGATGCCCCGACGCTTATCCCGATGCGGCAAAGCTTCTTTCGAAGGAGTGCTTTGAAGCTGACGCAAATTATTTTTATACGCTATCCGCAAAGCACGATGACGTTGATTCCATAGTTGAAATGGCAAACCGATATTATAAAGGCATAGGCGTTGCTGAGTCTAAGGCCCACGCTAAATGGTATATGGAAAAGCTCCGCATACCGCCCCTTTACGCCTTGAAGCTTTCCTACAAGCTTAAGGGTGTGAAATCGGAAGAGCCAAACGAGGAAATTTACGATAAAGAGCCCCTTATAAAAAGGCTTATAAGCGACGCTTTGAGGCTTGACGCCAAAGAGGTTTACTTTAAGCTTACGGAAATGCTTGCGGAGCTTGAAAATATAGAGGCTATGACGGTGCTTGGCACGCTTCTTATAGACGGCTTCGGATGCGAGCTTGACGTGAAGGGAGCTATAACCGTTTTCACCGAGGCTGCGGCGCTCGGCTCTGCCGACGCTTACGTATGCCTTGCGAAAATTTTCCTCTCGGACGAGTACGGCGAAAAATCGCCCGAGCTTGCCATTCGTTATCTTGAAGGAGCTTTCAAGCTTGAGTCGGGCGATGCGGCTTTCATGCTCGGCGAGATTTACGAGTCCGGAGCGTTGTGCAAGAGGGATTTCAAAAAAGCGGAGTTTTATTTTTCTGCGGCAAGCAACTTCGGAATCAAAGAGGCGAAGATTCGCGCTGATAAAATTATAGAAACCAGAAACAAGTTTTTTGAAGAAGCTTGCGAAAATCGGAAAACCGCCCCCGAAAAATCCTTCAAGGCTTACGCAATTGCGGCGGCAATGGGGCATAAGGGAGCGGCTATAAAGCTTGCGGATGCTTATCTTAAAGGCGAGGGCGTTAAGCGTGATGGAAGATCCGCTTATTTCTGGTATTCCGAGGCCGTGAAGCTCGGTGACGACAAGGCGCTTTATCCGCTTGGGCTTTGCTATGCTTCGGGCGTTGGCGTTAACAGAAACTTTAAGCTCGCAAAGGAAACGCTTTTTAAAGCGGCAAGGCTGGGATCGGACGGCGCAAAGCGCGCTCTGACGGCTCTTTACGAGGCGAAAAAGAAAAAACTTGCAAGGCGCTGTTATTCAAGAGCTATGCGTCAAATTTTCAGCAAAAAGTTCGCTGCGGCAAGGGTTTCGCTTGAATCCTCGGGCATGCTCGGAAGCTTCAAGGCGCTTTACATTCTCGGTTGCTTTTACGAGTTCGGACTCGGTGTTGAATGTGACCGTGAGAACGCAAGAATTTACTATCAAAAGGCTTATGACGGCGGGTTTTCAGACCGTGATTCAAAGTACAAAAAGCTCGTCTTAAAACTTATAAGATAATTTTTTAAAAACGTATTGACAAAGAGATTTTGCAATGCTAAAATGGGACTAACGTTTATCTTGAACGTAATAAATTCATTGAGGATTTTGCTATGACACAGACGGGTAAAATTTATCCTAAAAGGCCGAAAATAAACAAGCTTGGAACGATAGCTTGCAATAACATCGTTGAAACGACTCCCCTTATATACAAGGGCGAGCTTTATCGCTTTGAGGTTATAAGAAGGAAGAGCTTTACATCTGAAAATTCCGCAGATATATATTGGGGCGATCTTGACGACGAGCCTTGCTTCAGATTCGTTCACGTCCGCACGAATACCGCAACACCTTTGTTTGCAGAGGGGCACGCTTTCGGTTTCCCTTGGGCAGAGGGTGACACCATGTACGTCGTTACGGGTAGCACAAATGATTGGGGAAGCGACGGGCTTACCTTTTTCAAATCAAACGACCTTGTAAACTGGGAGCAGTATGCGGAGCTTAAGCTTCCCGGTTGGAGAACTTACAATATGAATATCGCCAAAAAAGACGGCGTTTACACTCTTATGGTTGAGATAAACGCTCCCTTTGAAGAAGCGGGCGATATAAACTTCACTTTCCGCTTTTTTAAATCCACAGACCTTACTAATTGGGAATTGACTCCGAGGGAATGTGTGTTCCAGAAAGACCGTTATTGCGGAAGCCCCTCAATATATGCTTTTGAGGACGATCCTTACTACTACGTAGGTTACCTTGAAATGTATCCCGGCGCAAGATATGCAAACAGCATCGCAAGAAGTAAGGACCTTATAAACTGGGAATACAGCCCCATTAACCCCGTTCTTATGTACGATGAGGATGACCGCAAGATAGCTAACCCCCACCTCACGATTAAGGACCGCGAGCGCATAGCCAGCGCGTGGGATATTAACAACAGCGACATGGAGGTTTGCGAATATCTCGGCAGAACTCTTATATATTACAGCTGGGGCGATCAGCTTGGCCACGAGTTTCTTGCGGAAGCTTGGTACGAGGGTCCCATGCACGATTTCCTTCGCAGCTTCTTTGAGGTTTTGTAATTTTCGTATAATAAAAGAGAAGACTTGGCATTCGCCTCGTCTTCTCTTTTTTGTTTAGTTTGCGGCTATCTCACGGGCAACGTGAACTCCGCTTGCGCTTGCGTGCGAGAGGGAGTGCGTTATTCCGCTTCCGTCGCCGATTATATAAAGTCCTTTGTGGCAGCTTTCGAGCTTGTCGTTGACGTCGACTTCCATATTATAGAATTTAACCTCTACTCCGTAAAGAAGCGTATCGTCGTTAGCCGTGCCGGGAGCGATTTTATCGAGCGCGTAAATCATCTCGATAATGCCGTCGAGAATTCTTTTGGGAAGAACGAGGCTTAAGTCGCCGGGGGTTGCTTTGAGAGTTGGAGTTATGAAAGCTTCTTCAATTCTCGTAGGGGTTGAGCGGTGACCTGTTACAAGGTCGCCAAAGCGTTGAACGATAACTCCGCCGCCAAGCATATTGCTGAGGCGAGCGATGGACTCGCCGTAGCCGTTAGAGTCTTTAAACGGCTCGGAGAAGTGCTTTGCGACGAGAAGCGCAAAGTTGGTGTTCTCGGTTTGCTTTGAGGGATCTTCGTAGCTGTGGCCGTTTACGGTTATTATGCCGTTGGTGTTTTCATTAACAACAGCGCCCTTGGGATTCATGCAGAACGTACGGACTCTGTCGCCGTATTTTTGAGTGCGGTAAACGATTTTACTTTCGTAAAGCTCGTCGGTGAGGTGAGAGAAAACTTCTGCGGGAAGCTCGACTCTTACGCCTATATCAACACGGTTGGATTTCGTTTCGATTCCAAGCTCACGGGAAACCTTTTCCATCCACTTGCTTCCGCTTCTGCCGACGGAAATAATGCATTTTCCCGAAGTATAGCTGCCGCAGCCCGTTTTAATCTCAAAACCGCCGTCAATCTTAAGAACGCTCTCAACGGGCGTGTCGAAGAAGAAATCAACCTTTTTCCGAAGCTCGGCGTAAATATTTTCAAGAACTACGTAGTTTATGTCCGTGCCGAGATGGCGCACGGAAGCGTCAAGGAGGTGAAGGTCGTGTCTTATACATTCCTTTTTGAATTTTGAGCCCGCGGTTGAATAAAGCTTCGTGCCGTCGCCGCCGTAACGCATATTTATATCGTCAACGTATCGCATAAGCTCGATTGCCTTTTTCTTGCCGATATATTCGTGGAGCGTGCCGCCGAAATCGTTGGTGATATTGTATTTTCCGTCGGAAAAAGCGCCTGCGCCGCCAAAGCCTGACATTATAGAGCAGCTTTTGCAGTTTATGCAGCTTTTGATTTTTTCACCGTCAATCGGGCAATGTCTTTTATCAAGCGCATGTCCGGCTTCGAAAACCGCAATTTTAAGCTCGGGTTTAAGTGAAGAAAGCTCAAGGGCGGAGAAAATTCCTCCGGGGCCTGCGCCTACTATTATGACGTCGTAATTCATATTCAATCTCCTTCGGGGGTTATCTTTTGATTTTCTTCTATAAGTTTTTCCGTCGCCTCGGCAATTTCCGAATAGCTCTCCGCGCGGTTAAGCTTTGCGCGAAAGGCTGCCGCGCCTCGGAACGAGTGGAAATATTGGGCGATGCTTCCGCGCGCTTCACGAACGGCGTAGCTTTCGCCTTTATCTTCTATCGCAAGCCTCAGCTGAAGAAGCGCCGTGTCGGCTCGCTCCGAAAGGCTTGGGGGCGTGTAGCTTTCTTTTGAGAGAGCCGCCCCGATTTCTTTAAAAATAAAGGGGTTGCCTATAGCGCCTCTGCCTATCATAATTCCGTCAGCGCCCGTATATTCCAACACCTCAAGCGCTTTTTCTGCGCTCGTTATATCTCCGTTTGCAATTACGGGTATTCGTATATTTTTCTTTACGTTTCTGATTTCCTCAAAGCGAGCGTTGCCTGAATACTGGTCCTTGCGTGTTCTTCCGTGGATAACGGCAAGACTTGCTCCGCCGGCTTCGGCGCGCATGGCGCTTTCAAGAACGTTGATAGAATTTTCGTCAATTCCAAGCCGCAGTTTTACAGTAACAGGAAGAGGCGTTGCCGCCTTGACCGATGAAACTATTTTTTCAATAAGGGCGGGATTTTGCATAAGCGCAGAGCCCTCGCCGTTTTTGAATATTTTCGGCACGGGGCAGCCCATATTTATGTCTATTGCAAGCGGAATTGCGCCGCCGAAAGCGCCGCTTGAGATTATTCTTGCCGCTTCTGCCATAATATCCGGATCGCTTCCGAAAATCTGCACCGCCGCGGGAGCTTCGTCCTCTTCTATACGCGCAAGCTTCTCGGTTTTCTTATCTTTATAGACTACCGCTTTTGCGCTTACCATTTCCGTCGTGGTGTATTCGGCTCCGAAACGCTTTGATATAAGGCGCATGGCTCTGTCCGAAAAACCTGCCATCGGCGCAAGCATAAGAGCGTGATTTAAAACAACGTTATTCAGTTTAACGGTTTTTGCCAAATCCTATACACCGCCTTTCCAAATTAGATTGTATCATAAATGAGGGCTCTTGACAAGATATATTTTAAAATATTACTTTGCGCTATTTACAAAGTCTATATTTTCTGTTAAAATAAAATAAAAAACCAAGGAGAAATATTATGCTTAAAGGTATTCCTAAAATTCTCTCACCCGAGCTTTTAAAGGTTCTTTGCGAGATGGGCCACGGCGACAGAATAGTTTTGGCTGACGGCAATTTTCCTGCGGAAAGCGTGGGACGTGACGCTATTGTTATTCGCGCGGACGGACACGGCGTGCCCGAGCTTCTCGATGCGATACTTACGCTCTTTCCGCTCGACACTTACGTAAAGACTCCGGCATCTCTCATGGCGCTCGTGGAGTCCGATAAAGGCAAGGTTGAAACACCCATATGGGATGAATATAAGAAAATCATCGCAAAGCACGATGCGCGCGGAGCGGAAGCCGTTGGCGAGATAGAAAGATTCGCATTTTATGAAGAAGCTAAAAAATGCTACGCCATAATCTCAACCGGCGAGGGCGCTATCTACGCCAATATCATTCTTCAAAAGGGTGTTATATTGTGAAGCTCGTAATTTGCGTTGGTGACAGAGGCGAAATGCTTTTTAATAAAAGGCGTGTCGGCCGTGATAAATTTATGATTTCCGATCTTGCGGAATACGTAGCCGATGCGACTCTTTTTATGGAGCCTTATTCGGAGGAGCTTTTCTCCGAGGTGAATTTAAATATCATTCTTTCCGAAAAGCCATTGGAATTTGCGGAAAAGGAGGATTTCGTTTTCGTTGAAAGGCAAAAGCCGTCGATTTATGCCGAAGCGGCAGAGGAAATCGTAATATATAGATGGAATAGGCGCTATCCTTTTGACTTGGCGATGGATTTTTCGCCCGAAAAGCTCGGTTTTAAACTTGAATCAGCGCATGATTTCAAAGGATTTGCGCACGAAAAAATAACGAGAGAGGTTTATAAAAGATGAAGAAAAGAATTTTATCGCCGATTGCCATTATTCTATTGCTTGCGCTTTGCTTTTCGCTCGGCTCTTGCTTTGGAAGCACGGATAAAAACGACGAAAGCTTCTCGCTTGATTCGATTCCCGAGTTTGACGGGGAGCGCGCATACGTAGTAATTAACGACAACAAGCCGTTTTTTACCGAGGATGAAATCACCGCAGAGTCGTACGAGAGCTATGCGGAGCTTGATTATCTCGGAAGATGCGGCGTTGCCATAGCTTGCGTTGGCAAGGATATAATGCCAACCGAGGAAAGAGGAAGTATAGGACAGGTGAAGCCCAGCGGATGGCACACCGTGAAATACGATATAGTTGACGGAAAATATCTTTATAACCGCTGTCATTTAATCGGCTATCAGCTCACCGGCGAAAACGCCAACAAGGGTAATCTTATTACTGGAACGAGATACCTCAATATCGAGGGAATGCTTGATTTTGAAAATATGATAGCAGACTACGTCAAGGATACGGGCAATCACGTTATGTATAGAGTCAGCCCTATTTTCGAGGGCGCGAATCTTGTTGCAAGCGGAGTTCTTATGGAGGCGTATTCCGTTGAGGATAAGGGCGCGGGAATTGAATTTTGCGTTTACGCTTATAATGCTCAGCCGGGTATAGTGATTGACTATAAAAGCGGCAACAGCGCTCTCTCCGGCGAAGAGATAAAGCCCGATGAAAATGAAGAAACGGAGCTTCCCGAGGAAATCGAGGGCGAAAAGATTCTTTACATTCTTAATAAAAACTCGAAAAAATTCCATCTTGCCGATTGCAACAGCGCAAAAACGATAACGGAAGCTAACCGTGAAGAGCGTGAAAGCACGAAAGAAGCCCTTTTGGAAGAGGGATACGAGCCTTGCGGCGCTTGCAAACCGTAATTTTAGGCCCCAAATGAAAATTCGGCAGTAAAATCTAACTATTTTGAGGTGCGTTATGGCAAAAGAGAAAAAAGAAAAGAGATTTGTGAAAATTCATTCGGAACATTTCGGAAGCGTTGAAATCTGGGTTGATAAAAGAACGGGAGTGAATTATTTATTCAAGACGTGCGGCAATGCGGGCGGCGTTTGCCCGTTGATAGATGCGGAGGGCAGGCCCGTCGTAACGCCCGTCAGCGTGGAAGAAAAAGGTTTTTTTGATTGATTGTTGACAAAAGCGTAAATATGTGCTATAATGTGCTTGTTGACAAATCAACAAGTTTTAAAAAGGAGCTTGTAAGGTGGAGAGATTTAAGACTTTCACGGTTTTGATTGCGAAAATAAATCGAAGTATCAGAAGAATCAAAAACGAAGAAATGGCTGAATTCGGCTTGAAAAGTCCGCACGTTTCCTGTCTTTATTACCTCTATAAAGAGGAGAGCTTAACCGCAAAGGAGCTTTCCGATATATGTGATGAAGATAAGGCTGCTATTTCAAGGTCTATCGTTCAGCTTGAAAATCTCGGTTATCTTTCCTGCGAGTCCGAAAGCAAAAAAAGATATAAGGCGCCGCTCGTTTTGACCGAAGAGGGAAAAATCGTTGCTAAAAGAATAACGGACAAAATAGATTCGGTGCTTGATTTTGTCAGTGACGCTTTATCGGACGACGAAAGAAAAAATTTTTACGAGCATTTAAACTCGGTTTGTGATAATCTTCAAAAATTTTGCGAAAAATACGATATCTGAATTTTGAAAGGAAGGCACTATGAACAAAAAGCATATTTTGCATGAAAAAAGAGAATTTGAAAACGTTAGAGCGTTGATTGAATGGGCGGGCGATTTTTACGCTGACAGAACGGCTTACTCTTTCCGTGAGAACCCCCACGATAAAGACGTAAAAAAGGTTAGCTTCAAGGAGTTCCGTGACGACGTTCGAGCTCTTGCTACCGAGCTTTATTCTATGGGATGCGCAGGAAAGCATTGCGTTCTTATCGGTAAGTCCACTTACGAGTGGGTTTGCGTTTATTACGCAACTCTTTCTATAGGAGCTATCCTCGTTCCTCTTGACAGAGAATGGGGCAAGGAAGAGCTTTTTGAAACCGCAAAGCGCGCAGACGTTTCGTATCTTCTTTGCGATAGCGATATTAAAGAAAAGGCGGATTTTATCGCCGCAAATACCGAGCTTGCTTCTGCTCCCATGTTTTTGGGCTGTGACGGTGAAAATTCCATCAAGGCTCTTACCGAAGCGGGAAGAGCTAAATTCGCTGAATCCGGCGATGCGTACTTTAACGCTGAAATAGATCCTTATAAGCTTGCGCTTCTCGTGTTCACGTCGGGAACGACCGGCAAGGGTAAGGGCGTTATGCTTTGCCAGAACAACTTCCTTTCCGACCTTGCAGACGTTATTCCTTACATGGATTTCTCCAACAAGACGGTTGGCGTTCTTCCTCCTCACCATACTTACGGCTCATCCGTTATGTTTATCGGCCACGCAATTATAGGAAGCGAAATTTATCTTTCCTCAGGTCTTCGCTACGTTCAGAAGGAAATGAAAGAGCAGCAGCCCGGACATCTCGTTATGGTTCCTCTTTATCTTGAAACCTTCTACAGAAAGATAATGGCGGGAATTAAGGAAAAGGGCAAGGAAAAGCTTGTTGCCAGAATGATAAAGCTTTGCAATTGCTTCCGTTTGGGTAACGGAATAAGAAAGCGTCTTTTCAAGGATATAAGAGCTGCTTTCGGTGGAGAAGTCAAGATGATTATTTCGGGCGGCGCACCCATAAACCCCGAAATCATGCGCTTCTTCAACGGTATAGGCATCGGAACGCTTAACGGCTACGGAATTACCGAGTGCGCTCCCATTATCGCAGTTAACAGAAGTAAGAACGTTGTTCCCGGAAGCGTTGGAAACGTGCTTGACATCGACACCGTTAAAATCAACGAGCCCAACGAGGACGGAGAGGGCGAGATTCTTGTAACAGGTCCTAACGTAATGCTTGGTTACTATAAAGACGAGGAAGCAACCGCCGATGCGTTTGACGAAAGCGGCTACTTTAAAACGGGTGACTACGGAAAGCTTACCGACGACGGTATTCTCTATATCACGGGCCGTAAGAAAAACCTCATCATTCTTTCAAACGGAAAGAACGTTTACCCCGAAGAAATTGAAAATGAGCTCGTTGCAACTCCCGGCGTAACGGATATTATAGTTTACGAGGGACAGAGCAAAAGAGGCATGGAATATAACGCAATCGTTGCTGAAATTTTCCCTGACAAAGACTATATCGAAAAGAACGGAATCACCGATATTAAAGCTCATCTTCAGAAGTATATCAACGAATACAACAAGACGGCCGTTTCTTATAAGAAGATAGCTATTCTTAAAGTGCGTGAAGAGGACTTCCCCAAGAATACGCTTCGTAAGATTATGAGATTCAAGCTCGATATGACTATTGACTGATACTAAAAAAATCCCCTTGCCAAGCATGGCAAGGGGAAACTTTATTTAAAGGGCTTTATCAGCTCTATGGTTTCGAGAATTTTTACGCCGCATTCGGAGAGAAATCTCTTCGCTTCGACAACTTCTTCCTTAACGGCAACTCTTTCGGGATTGTGGGCGTCGCATCCGATAACCGCAGAAACGCCAAGCTCGCCCGCAAGACGCCAGAAATCCCCCCTTGGGTACTGTCTTTTTGCGGCTTGTCCGAGAAGATTATATTCAAGCGGCGTGCCGTATTTTTTCGAAGCTTCCATAATTCGCGCCATTTCGGAAAGGTAATAGTCGCAGTCCTTTCCCGTATACGTCAGAATATCAGGGTGCGCAACGCAGGAAAAAAGACCTGTTGACATAGCTTCGATAACTATATCCGCATAAGGCTTGATTCTATCTCTGTCGTCACACGGTGAAGAAGATCTGTCAGAGTGGTTTCCTTGCTTCCCGTTAAGGTGCTCAAAATCAACGTAATGCTGGCCGAGAATGAGATATTCGGGCGGATGCTTTTTCATAAATTCAACTTCGTTTTGCCAAGTTGAGCGAAAATATTCCGTTTCGAAGCCTACGTGAATTTCTATTTCGTTCGCATATTTTTCGCCAAGCGCGCGTATCGAGGCGTAATATTCTTCCGTTTCTTCGGGCGCCATTTTATAATACGAGCGATAGCCGTCGGCGCGCGGAGCGTTGGGGGCATGGTCGGAAAAGCCGAGAATTTTAACATTCTCGGCTATCGCTTTTATTACGTATTCTTCGTCACGGCCGCTTGCGTGATTGCAACGGTAGGTGTGAGTGTGATAGTTAGCTAACATAAAAATCTCTTTATTTTGAAAGTGTATACCAAAGCGCTCCCGCAAGCACTGCTATAAGAATAAGAAATACCGCCAATGCAGTTCTATACATCTTTCTGCGTCTTGCGTATCTTCTCGCCTTGCGAAGATAGGTTGAAATGGGGTCGCGCTTTTTTATCAAGTCCTTGTTGAAGCCGCGCACCCATTTTATATCCGCTTTTGATATTTCGTCGCTCTTGCGTATGGAAGCAACGTCATGCGCAAATTTATTTCTTATATTTCTGTATCTTACGAGCCTCGGAAGAACGTCGTCTCTCTCGGGCGCAAAGCGCGCATTGTTGAGTCTGTTTATATATTCCGTTACACCACCGGAGGTAACGCCGAATTTTTCGCAGCAATCTCTGTCGAGCTCTTTATAGATTTCAAGGAAATTGTGATTTAATCTTTTTCCCACAGCGCTCCCGCCTTTCTCGTTATTTTGGAATATAACTATCCTTTTATATTCTACTACATTTTTACCGTTTTTGCAATAGTTATTTCAAAATTTAATAAAAACTTTATTTATTGGACAAAGTTTCGTCTTCTTCGTCAAAGTCCTTTTTTCTTTCTCTGACAAGAAGTCTTTTCAAAGCTCCGGCGTTGAAAGGTATGAGGGGATAGAGATAGTTTTTGCCGAAAGGCGTCCTATTAAAGACGACGAAAAGGAGCGAGAGAAGTATTCCCAAAACGAAGCCCCAGATTTTAAAGAAGAACACCGAGGCGAGAGTTATCATTCGCATAAATTTTATTGCGTAGCCAAGCTCATGGTTTTGTTGGGCGAAGCTGGCTATGGCAACGAATGCCATATAAAGAATAACGTCGCCCGAAAGCCAGCCGACGCCGACCGCAAAATCACCGAGAATCAAAGCCCCGACTATCGAAAGGGAGTTTGAGAGCATATCGGGGGTATTCATAGAGGCGATTTTTAAGCCGTCGAGCGCTATTTCAACGAGAAAAAGCTGGGCGATTATGGGAAGCGCGCCCGGATTTTTGGGAATCAGAAAGCTAAGGGCGCTCGGCAAAAGATGGGAATATTCAAGATAAAGATACCAAAGCGGCGTTACTATTACCGAAAGCAAAAGAATAAGAGTTCTCACGATTCTCAGATAAGAGCCCGTAAGGGGCGGAAAATAGTAATCGTCGGTTTGTTCAAGATAATCGAAAATTGCCGTCGGAAGTATCATAACCTGGGGGGACGTGTCACAAAAAACGAGTATTTTGCCCTCTAAAAGATGCGCCGCAGCCGTATCGGGACGCTCGGTCGTGCGTATTTTCGGAAAGGGATTCCACCAACCGCGCCTGATAAGGCACTCGGCAAGGCTTTGAAAGCCGAGCGTGAGAGATTTCGGGCGTAATGCGGAAATCTTTTTTTCCACCTCGGAAACGAAGTTTTCGTCGGCAACGCCCGACATATAACACACGGCAACGTCCGTTTTTGAAGAGCCGCCGAGATTGAAATGCTTCATCACCAGTCTTTCGTCACGTATGCGGCGCCTGATAAGAGCCGTATTGACTATGAGCGTTTCAACGAAGCCGTCGTGAGAGCCTTGCATAACTCTGTCGCTGTCGGGCTCTGCGGTGCTTCTTGCGGGATAGGTTCTTACGTCAACCAGTATTGCCTCGCCCGAAAAGCTTTCGGCGAGAATTGCGCTTTGCCCGGAAAGAACGGCGGAAATTATAACGTTCTCGTCGGAGCTTAATTCGACCTCAATATAAGGCAGTTTTCGCATAACCTCGGTTGCCGTGCCCAGCTCTTTCAGCGATAAAAGGTTTTGCATTATTCGTTGCATCTCGCCGTCTTTGACGAATCCGTCTATAAAAAAGAAGCTCATCTCGCGCTCGGCAATTTCGAGCCGCCTCTCGATGACGTCGAAATTTTTCGACACGCCAAGTCGATTTGAAAGCGCAAGCCGTGCTTCCGAATAATTCTCGGATAATCTTTCCATGGTGATTCCCCCTTTTTATAATCGCTATTATAGGCAAAAAAACGCTAATTATTCGCAGGCGGGACGCGCTTTTATGAAAATAGTAAATAACGCACGAATAATTCATAAAATTTCTTAAAATTTTAATTTTTATATTGACTTCAAATTTAATAAGTGTTAAAATCTAGTAAAGAGTTTTACGTACCGCTTAAGAAAGGTAATGTCGTTATGCAAAAAGCAAGTGATCATTCCCGCGATAGCATAAGACGCGAGCTTGATAAGCTTGGTCTTTCGGACGTAGAGCTCTCTTTTTTTGAGGAAATTCCGTCTACTAATACGGAGATGAAAAACCGCTGTTTTGTAAACGGAGTTCCCGGAAATCCGTGGCTTTTCGTTGCTAAAAGGCAAAGCGCCGGAAGAGGACGCTTGGGAAGAAGTTTTGTATCTCCCGAAGCGGGCATTTATATGTCGATTCTTTTTCCGGGTGATTTCAGCGGCGCGCGCCTTACGGCGTACGTTGCGGTTATGGTGGCGGAAGCTATAGAAGAGCTTTCGGGAATAAGCGTCGATATAAAGTGGGTAAACGATATATATTACGGCGGTAAAAAGCTTGCGGGTATTCTTTGCGAGGGAATCATAAACGCTGACACCTCTTGCTTGGCGGCGTCTGTTATCGGCATCGGAATAAACGTTTTGAAAACCGATTTTCCCAAAGAAATTTCCGATATAGCCGTGTCGCTTGAAGAGGCTTCGGGGGAAAAAATCTCTCGTTCAAGGCTCGTTGCCGCAATTACGGAAAAAATACTGAAAAGGCTTCCCACCCTTTCGGAAAAAGAGCTGATTGAAAAATATAAATCAAAATCAAATTTACTCGGCAAAACGCTTGAGGTTCTTCGTCAGGACGGTAGCTTTTTTGCCAAAGCGGTTGATATAAATGAAAAGGCGGAGCTTATAGTAGTTAAAGCGTCGGGCGAAAGAATCGCCTTGAACAGTGGCGAGGTAAGCGCCAAAATTAAAACAGATAATTAAATCTTTGGAGGAATAAAATGCCATTTGGAATTTTTGATTACCACACGACTCACAAAATTCTGCATGTAAATTGCGAGAAGCCGAGAGCTTATTTCGTGCCGTTTTCAACCGAAAGCGACGCTTGCGACGGCGTGCGTGAATATTCCGAATACTTCAAAACACTTATAGGTGAGTGGGACTTTAAGTTTTACAACAACCTTTTTGAAGTTGACGATCCCACGGACGAGGTTGAATTTTTCGAGAAGCTTGACGTGCCGATGAACTGGCAGCACGCTTTCGGAAGAAAATACGATAAAATCCAGTATACCAACTCGGATTATCCTATTCCGCTCGATCCTCCAAACGTTCCTCTTGAAAACCCTGTTGGCCTTTATTCAAGAAGCTTTACTCTTACCGAAGAAGAGCTTTCAGGCAAGGATATAATGCTTAACTTCGAGGGCGTTGACTCTTGTTTTTATCTTTACATAAACGGTAAGTTCGTGGGCTACAGCCAAGTAAGCCACATGACGAGCGAGTTTAACGTAACCGACTATGTAAAGGCGGGCGAAAACCTTATAAGAGTGCTCGTTCTTAAGTGGTGCGACGGCACGTATTTTGAGGACCAGGATATGTTCCGCTCTTCAGGTATTTTCCGTGAGGTCTACATTCTTCGCAGAGATAAGATAAGAGTTAACGACGTTT
>JAZRGJ010000015.1:0-8865 GCA_045644125.1 Eubacteriales bacterium
ATGTCGTGGGCAAACAATATGCTCGTTGAGGACACAATACTCCAAGGACACAAGGTTTACAAGGACGTTAAGGATAACAGCTGGATGGGTACTTACGACATCGGAGGCTCTTACGCAAACGGACTTTACTTCAAGAATTGCACTCAATCGAACTTCTTCGTCGAGGGTTCTGACACCGCAACGGTCAGCGGCCTTTGGGGCATTATGGGTACGAACTACTGCAAGAACATCACATACGACAACTCTACCCTCTCCCGTCTTGACGCGCACGCAGGAGTTTACAACGCAAGCATTATAAACGGCTCAAAGGTTCAGATGATTAACCTCATCGGCGGCGGAACGGCGCTTATCGAAAACTCGTATATTTACAACGCAAACGGACCTATCGACTTAAGAGCCGACTACGGAAGCCTTTGGAACGGCGATATAAAACTCCGCGACGTTAAACTTTATATAGGCGGACGCTCGGAATTTGCGCTTATAAGACCTACTTGGAGAAACCATAATTTCGGATACAACCCCTCTTACGGCGAAAAAGTGCTTGTTGAAAACCTGACTATTATGGATTCACCTAACGCTAAGATATATCTTTACGGAGATCCTACGACGGGTGACAACGCAGGCGCATACGATATAACGGCTGATAAGGTTTCGGTTCCTAACACCACAAACGGCCTTAGCAGCGGTGAGGAGAAAGACAAAAACGGACTTTACAAAAACTACAATAAAGCGTCTCTTCCCACCGAGGTTATAATCGTTAATATGCCCCAAGCCTATCGCGATAATTTTGCGATTTCAAAGGATGAGTTTCTCTCGGAGCTTGGCATTGCGGTTGAGTTTATGACTCCCGAGGAATACGACGAATATCTTAACGGCAATAATTAAATTTTACCGTTTTAAAAGCGAGCCGCAAAAAGCGACTCGCTTTTTTAGTTAAATAAGAAAAGAGAGAACGTCGGTGATATACCGAAGTTCTCTCTTTTTGCGTTGTGTCAGAAAATCAATATTCTGCGTTGCCGACTGTTCTGGGATACGGAATTACGTCTCTTATGTTAGAAACGCCGGTGAGGTACATAATGATACGCTCAAATCCGAGTCCGAAGCCTGCGTGCTTGGTGCCGCCAAACTTGCGGAGGTTTAAGTACCACCAGTAATCGTCTTTGTTGAGGCCGAGCTCTGCCATTCTGGCTTCAAGAAGCTCGATTCTCTCCTCTCTTTGCGAGCCGCCGATTATCTCGCCAACACCGGGAACAAGGAGGTCCATTGCGGCAACGGTTTTGCCGTCGTCATTTTGGCGCATATAGAAAGCCTTGATGTCCTTGGGATAATCAATAAGGAATATGGGCTTTTTATAAACTTGTTCGGTAAGGTATCTTTCGTGCTCGGTCTGAAGGTCAACGCCCCAGTATACGGGGAATTTGAAATCAGCCTTGGATTTTTCAAGTATCTCTATCGCTTCGGTATAGCTTACCTTAGCGTAGTCTGCATCACGAAGCGCAGTGAGGCGAGAAAGCAAATCCTTATCAACGAATTTGTTGAAAAATTCAAGCTCCATAGCGCAATTTTCCATTACGTGATTTATGATATATTTTATCATATCCCACGCAAGCTCCATATCGTCGTTAAGGTCGGCAAAAGCGATTTCCGGCTCTATCATCCAGAATTCTGCCGCATGGCGCGCCGTGTTGGAGTTTTCAGCTCGGAACGTCGGTCCGAAGGTGTAGATATTTCCGAAAGCCATAGCGTAGGTTTCGCCCTCAAGCTGTCCTGAAACAGTGAGGTTGGTGCTCTTACCGAAGAAGTCCTTGGAGTAATCTACGCTTCCGTCCTCACAACGAGGAGGATTGTCTATATCAAGAGTGGTTACACGGAACATTTCGCCTGCGCCCTCAGCATCGGAGCCGGTGATTATGGGTGTGTGAACGTACACGAATCCGCGCTTATTGAAGAATGAGTGTATTGCGTAAGCAACCTCGCTTCTTACTCTGAAAACTGCGGAGAAAAGGTTTGTTCTCGGACGGAGATACGCCTGCTCACGAAGAAATTCGGGAGAATGACGCTTCGGCTGAAGCGGATAATCGGGAGTTGAAGTTCCCTCTACCGAAATTTCGGTTGCCTTGATTTCAAAAGGCTGTTTTGCTTCGGGGGTAAGAAGCACGGTACCCGTAACGACGAGAGCCGCGCCTACGTTCATTGAAGCAATTTCATCATAATTATTTATAATCTCCCTCTCGAAAACTACCTGCACGCTTTTAAAGCAGGAGCCGTCGTTAAGGTCAATAAATCCAAATGCTTTGGAATCGCGGAGGTTTCTTACCCATCCGCCAAGCGTTACGGTTTTGCCGCCGAAGCTTTGCATATCACCGTAAATGTGTTTGATAAGATCTCTTTTCATTTCAAAATTCCTTTTGAGAGTATATTACTGTATAATATTACTAGTATAACACAGAAAAGCTCTTATTTCAATGCTTTTTCAAAAATTTTTAACAAAAACTATACCCCAATCAAGCTTCTTGCAACAAGCAAATACAAAGCGAGAGAAACGACGTCAACAAGCGTCGTTATAACCGGCGAAGCCATAACGGCAGGGTCGAGTCCTATTTTCTTTGCAACCAAGGGGAGCGATGCGCCGACGAGCTTCGCCGTGACGATAACGGCGGCGAGCGAGAGAGCAACAACCAAGGCAACCGTTACCGTTACTCCGGGGTTTTGCATTAAATATCTATCAATAAACAAAAGCTTTAAAAATGCGGCAGCGCCGAGCGTAATACCCACGTAAACGGCGAGTCGAAGCTCTCTGAATATAACACGGGGTAGCTCCTTAAAGGAAAGTTCGCCAAGGGATATTCCACGTATAACCGTAACCGAGCTTTGAGCGCCTGCGTTACCGCCCGTTCCCATAAGCATTGGAGCGAAAAGCAAAAGAACAGCGGGAAGCACGCCCTCGAAGCGCCCGAGAATTGCGCTTGCAAAGCTTGACGAGAGCATGAGGAGGAAAAGCCAGGGAATTCTTGATTTGAAAACCTTTAAAACGGGAGTTTTAAGATAGGATTCTTCCGTGGGCGTTATAGCCGCCATTTTCGCAAAGTCCTCTTCCGCCGCTTCGCTGATAACGCCTATAGCGTCGTCAAGCGTTATGATACCGACAAGGCGCATTTCAGCATCAACTACGGGAAGCGCCAAAAATCCGTACTTTTCAAATCTGTAGGCAACGCTTTCTTTATCTTCGCCCGTTCCAACGAAAACTACGCTCTCTTCCATTATTTCGGAAAGCTTTTGGTCGGGCTCTGACAAAAGAAGCTCCTTCGCCGTGACTATTCCTATGAGGCGACGGTCGCTGTCCGTTACGTAACAGGTGTATATCGTTTCTTTATCTATAGCAACTCGCCTTATATGAAGAAGAGCATCGGCAACGGTCATTTCTTTCGTGAAGCGAACGTATTCCGTCGTCATAAGCGAGCCGGCAGAATCCTTGGGATAGCAAAGTATTTTGTTTATAATGCCTCTTTCCTCAGGGTTTGAAGCGCGCAAAATACGTTTAACGACGTTAGCGGGCATCTCTTCGATAATATCAACCGTATCGTCGATATAAAGCTCGGAAAGAAGCTCGGAAAGCTCTCTGTCCGTGAATATATTTACGAGCTCCATTCTTTCTTCGGCGCCCATTTCGACGAAAACCTCCGCCGCCAAATCCTTTGGCAAGAGTCTGAAGAATATAGCGTATTTATCTTTAGGCACGCCGTACATTATTTCGGCAATATCGGCAGCGGGAATTTCCAAAACCATTTCACGAAAAGCTTTGTATTCTCTATCCTCGATAAGCTTCACAAAGGTTTCGGGGTTATATTCAACCTCGTCAAACACCGCAAGCTCGTTTTCATAATTCATTTCAAAATCATTCATTTTCAGCACCCGCCTTTCAAAATTTCTTTTTGGGCGCAAAAAAAGCGCCCGCATTTGCGAGCGCAAAAAGTCTTCGGGCTTTATCCCCCGACAACAGATGCGACCGCAACGTAAACAAAATATATAAAGCTATAACTTCGACTGTCGCTCGACATTGCAGTCACCTCCATAAAATAATTTACAGCTAATTTTAACACTTTATATTTAAAATGTCAATACCTAAAAATTATTTGAAATAATTTTAAGCTTTATTTCGTCAAGATTAGCGGCTCCCATTATTATTACGGCGTCTTCCGAGGAATTTATCTCATTTATTATAGCCCCGTCATCAAGCGATTTTGCGCTCTCCCCTATAGCGCGCGCTAATTTTTCCGAGCTGACGCCTTCAATTTCAGCCTCTCTTATCCCCTCTATTTCAGAAAGATAAACCTTATCCGCCAAACCGAGCGCTATGGCAAAGCCGTCAAAAAGGTCACGTGTTCTCGTATATGTATGCGGCTTGAAAACCACCGTTATCTTTCCGTGATAAAACTCCCTTAATGCTAAAATTCCGGCTTTTATTTCGCTTGGGTGATGGGCGTAATCGTATATTACAGGCGCTCCGTTTTTCTTTTCAGCTATAAGTTCAAGCCGCCTTTCTATACCACGAAAAGCGGAAAGCGATGCCGCTATTATGCCTACGTCAACTCCCAGTGTGAATGCGACGGCAAAAGCTGCCAGCGCATTATATACGGAAAATTTACCCAAGACGGAAAGCTCGATTTCTGCTAAAAATTCACCGCCCCTGACAACTGAAAACGAATAGCGCCCAAGGCGGCTTTTTAAATTTACCGCTCTGAAATCCGCATCATTTTCTATGCCGTAGCTTATCACTCGGCTTTGCGAAAGCTCTGCCAATTCATAGAGCCGCCCGTCGTCCTTATTCACGATGCACAGCCCCGATTTTTTCATTGCGGACAGAAAAGAGCGACCGATGTCGTCAAAGGACTTAAAGTAATCCGTGTGGTCGAGCTCAAGATTCAGAAAGACTGCCGTATCAGGCGAAAACTTTAAAAACGAATCCTTATATTCGCAAGCTTCAAAAACAAGATAATCCTTTGATGCGAAAATATAAGGCTCACAGCTCTCCGAAAGCGCCGCGCCGGAAAGCGCGCTCGGCGAAAGGCGAGCATCTTTTAAAATCTTCGTAATCATTGCGACTGCGCTGCTTTTTCCGTGAGAGTCGGAATCGGAAACCTTCATTTTATATTCTTCTGAAATAAAAGCAAGATATTCGGCTCGTGAAACCGTGGGAATTCCCCGCTCCTCCGCAATCCTTATCTCCTCGTCGCTTTCCGAAACAGCAAGAGAATACACCAAAAGGCTTGCCTCTGATGCGGATTCAAGATTTTTCGGAATCTTAACCTTAAGCCCCTCGTTTATCAGTTTATCCGTTCTCGGCGAGGCCCCCTTATCACTACCCGATACGGAAATTCCCATAAGGCGAGTGAAATTAAAAAGCGAATACATTGAAACTCCGCCGACTCCGACGAAATGAACCGAAGCGCCGCTTTTTGATATTGCATCCTTTATTTTTTGAAAACCTTGAGAAGAATTAAATTTCGACAAGCAATTACCTCTTTCTGCTCGGTTTAAAAAAATGTTCATATGAAATCCAAAAATATTAACATATAATTTATACTTTGCTTTTTTTGTTAATGAATATTATTAATATTCTCATTGTAAAATATATGTATAAATTCAAAAAACGTACATCAAACGAAAGGACACTCACAATGCAAATCACAGATATTAAAATCAGAAAGTTTTTCGACGAAGGCCCAATGAAAGCTATTGTTTCCGTAACTCTTGGCGATTGCCTCGCGCTTCACGACGTTAAGGTTATCTACGCTCGTGACAGATACTTCATCGTGATGCCTTCAAGAAAAAATCCGGACGGAACGTACAGGGATATTGTTCACCCGATAAATTCCGATTTCAGACGAGAGCTCGAAGAAGCCGTTATCGACGCATATCACGTTCAGCTCGTTGCAAGGGTGCATGACGACGTGGAAAACGAGGACGGAGCGGTTATTATATAAAACTTTAAAAAGGCGGAAAAGAACCCAAACGGGATTTTCTTTTCCGCCTTTTTGTCAGCGATTTTATATTTCACAAAGCTTTCATCAGTTAAAAGCCGCAAGCTCCGCCTCTTCGCTTGAATTTTCGGTCGAAGCATCATTAAAATTCTCGTTTTTAACTTCATCGCCCGACAAGTGCTTTTCGTCTTCGAATTTTCCCGCGCGGGATTTAATCTTTAAGCCGCTTCTTTCGTTTACCGCTTTTTGAGAGCGAGCAAGCCTCTTATGAGCTAAAAGCGCATCACGTTGCATATCGGTAAGCTCACTCTGTCTTTGCTCGAGGTTTTTCTGAAGCTCAAGAAGCTTTTCGTTTGCCGCCAATATCTCGCCAAGAGAATTTGCAACTTCGCTTTGAGCCTCACGGCCGGATTTCAATTCTTCAAGCGCTTGGCTTGCGCCGCCGACGAGGGCGTTTATTTCATTCGATACGGCATTTTCAATTTCGTTAAGCTCTGCCTGGCGGGAAATGGCGCTCTTCTGCGCTTCAAGCACTATGGTCTGCTCTTCCGCAAGCTTAAGCTGATCTACGCCTATAACCTTCTGCGTTGCCTGAATTCCCTGGATTTCACGCGCGAGAGCTCTTTGAGTGTCTGCGGAATTCTTCATAGAGTCTGCAATAGCTCTCGTTTTCTCTTCAAGCTCAGAATAATTTGCCGTAAGCTGCGAGAGCGTTGAAAGCATTGCGTTCGTTTTTTCAAGAAGCGCCGAAATCTTTTCGAGAGCGAAGCTTTCATCCTCAATTACCTGATTGATAGCCTGACTTTCGCCTTCACTCAAAGAAGAAGCGTTAAACTTCGAAAAATCAAAGCTTGAAATATACTCGCGGGTGCGCTCTTCAAACGCCCTGACGAAGCTTTCAAACAAGGTTTCAACCGCCGAATTAACGTCTATTGAAATCGGGGTTATATTAACGTTTTGCATAGGCTGGTAATAGTGCGGGGGGATTCTGTAATCCTGCTGCGGATATGCGTATGCGCCGCCCTGCTGATAGCCGGGCGCGTTGTAGGGCGCATTGTTTGGATTATATTGAGGATTTTGACCGTATTGCGATGCGGAAGCGTACTGAGGGTTTTGGTTAAATTGAGGGTTTTGATTATATTGAGAGCTTACGTTATAGGAAGCTCCTGCCTTTTGCTGATTGTAGCGAGGAAATTCCTCTCTTTGAATTCTTGCGCCCGAATCACGCTTTGCCGCCTCGTAAGATACTTCGGGCTTTGCCTTTTCGAAATATTCTTCACGAAGCTCCGGCATAGTTCTTTCTTCTTTTGCAAGCGAAATATTCACAGCGTCTGCGATGCGTGAGAATACTAAAGAAAGCTGTTTTCTTGCAAGCTTATCGTATTTTTCACCGTCAGAGGTCGCGCGCTTTGCCTCTCTTCTCTTTCCGTCGGAATAATAGAAGTCGGCAAGGCGGGAATAAAGCGCTCCTACCTCGTCTATCGACTTATTGATGGAAGCGTGGCTCTGATTGCATCTTTTATACGCTCCCTGGTATTCTGCCACGAAAGCCTCAAATCTGTCAAGAGTTCTTGCGTTTGCCCTTTTTTCCGTTTTAGACTTGAGCGAAGAGAGTCTTCTGTCCATTGACAAAAAACTCAAAACTTGCGCTTTGAACTGCTTGATAGCATAAGGAGTTTCAGCGCTCATAGTTTCGATTTTTCTCATTATATCGAACTGATTTGTGAGCGTCTCACCCTTTTTTGCTGAAAAATCATTCATTCGAGTTATCCTCCGTTAATTGTTCCGATAGCTTAAGCTTGGAAAAATCTATAGCCTTGGGGAAATTCCATTCAAAAACCGTCGCCAACATTCTGATTGCAAATACGATAATCGCAGGAACAAGCATCGTTGCGATTTCGTTAACTTCCCAGCGCACCATCAACCAATAGCAAGCGCCGCCCGAAAGAGTCGCTAAAGCGTAAACACGCTTTTTAAGTATGAAAGGGATTTCTCTTAAACAAAAGCTTCTTATCATGCTTCCGCCAACGCAGGTAATCATACCCATAAGCGTTACGATAAAAAATCCGTCGTGACCAAGGTCCATTGAAAGCTTTGCGCCGGAAACTGTGAAAACGCCAATGCCCATGGCGTCAAAAATGTTGTTTATTTTTTCGATGAGCTTCTCGTTTTTGACGAAATTGTTTTTAAAAATTGCCGCAACGATGAAAACCAAAACAGCGGTTATAACGCATGCCGTAACAAGCAAGTAGCTCGTAAAGAAAACGGGAACCTGGTTTAGCATAACGTCTCTTATCATACCGCCGCCAAAGGTCGTCATTATCGCAAGGAAAACAACGCCGAAAAGGTCGGTTTCCTTGTTTATCGCTTCGATTGCGCCGGCGATTGCAAAAGAAATAACACCTATAATTTCAATAACCGTAAATATAGTTGTCATAGTTTTTCAAGAAGAGCGTCAAGCGCACGTCTTCTGTGGCTCACCGCATTCTTCTCCTCCTCGCTCATTTCGGCAACGGTACGGCTCTCTCCTTTAAGAACGAAGAGAGGATCGTAGCCAAAGCCACCGTTACCGCGCGGATTTTCGGTTATATCACCGTACATATATCCCTCGGCAAAAACGTGTTCGCCGCTTGGATATACCAATGAGAGCGCGCAGGTATAATGAGCCGAGCGGTCAGCTTTCCCGGAAAGCTTTTCAAGAACGAGGGCGTTATTCGCCTCGTCGTTTCCGTGCTCGCCCGCAAATCTTGCGCTGAATATTCCCGGCGCTCCGTCAAGCGCGTCAATGCAAATTCCGCTATCGTCGGCAAGACTTGCCTCGCCCGATATTTCGGCTATTTCGCGCGCTTTTTTATATGCATTCTCGGCAAACGTTTTTCCGTCC
>JAZRGJ010000016.1:0-2108 GCA_045644125.1 Eubacteriales bacterium
CCTGTATTCGAGGTTGCCGACGCAGGCGTAATGTCCACTCTCGTCAGCGGCTACGTTCTTGTTGCGAGAAGCGACCACTCTGACACTACGGCTCTTTCGGGCGCCGTTGATAATCTCCGCAGAGTTCACGGTAATATTTGCGGCTTCGTTATTAACGACATAAATATGAAAGTCGGCGCAATTAACGCTGCTCACAAATACGGAAAATACAGTAAATACGCAAAATACAGAAAATATTCCGTCTACAGCAAAAAATAAACACTCTTTTGAAAGTTAGGTCTTAAAATGAGCTCTTCGGCAATGGTACGAAAGCGGCGCGACGTAAATATGACGGAGGGAAATACTCTCCGTCACTTGATAAATTTCGCAATTCCGCTTTTGTTCGGCAATCTGTTTCAACAGCTTTATAATATGGTTGATACATGGGTTGTCGGCAATTACGGACAAGGCGAAGCTTTTTCCGCAGTAGGAACAGTCGGTCCTATAATAAACACCCTGATAGGCTTTTTCGTAGGCTTCTCCAGCGGCGCAGGCGTCGTTATTTCCCAGTATTACGGAGCTAAAGATGAAGAAAAGGTGTCAAAGGCCGTTCACACCTCAATCGTCATGACATTGATTTTGGGCGTAGTCTTTACTGCGCTTGGCATTTTCATGGTGCCGATGATGCTCGACCTTATGAATACCCCCGCAAGCGTAAAGCCGCAAGCGACGGAATATCTTACCGTTTATTTCGCAGGTATCGTCGGGCTGATGATATACAATATCGGCTCGGGAATTTTAAGAGCCGTTGGCGATTCAAGGCGTCCGTTTTATTTCCTCGTCGTTTCGGCGGTTATAAATACGGTTCTTGACCTAGTTTTCGTTCTCGTTTTCAAAATGGACGTTTTCGGAGTCGCTCTTGCAACCGTAATTGCGCAGTGCGCATCCGCAATTTTGGTTTTAATCACTCTCTTTCGCTCTAAAAATTGCATAAAGCTTTCCTTAAAGGAATTTAAGATTTCTGCCGCAATGCTCGGTAAAATTGTTAAAATCGGCTTTCCTGCGGCGTTTCAGATGATGATAACCTCGTTTTCAAACGTATTCGTTCAATCGTATATCAACTACTTCGGCGAAGACTTTATGTCGGGTTGGACGGCTTACTCGAAAATCGACCAGCTTCTCCTTTTGCCGATGCAGTCGATAGCTTTGGCATCAACGACATTTGTCGGTCAGAATCTCGGAAAAGATCAGGTTAAAAGAGCGAGAGGCGGAGTTAAAACTTCGATTCTTCTCTCATTTTCCGCAACGATAATTCTTATGATACCGGTTCTGATTTTTGCGCCGTATCTCGTAATGTTCTTCAACCCCAAGCCCGAGGTTGTAGAATTTGGCGCAATGCTTTTAAGGCTTATATCTCCGTTTTACGTTTTGTGTTGCATAAATCAGATTCTTGCCGGCGCGCTTCGCGGCTCGGGGAATACGAGAGCCCCGATGATAATTTTGCTCACCTCGTTCGTATTCTTCAGACAGCTATATCTTTTCGTAGTTGCTAACTATATTTCGAATACTGTAACCTGGATAGCAATGGCATATCCTGCGGGATGGCTTCTCGCCAGCGCAACGCTCTTTATATATTACCATTTCTGTGATTTTTCAAGTAAAGTAATTGTCACAAAAGCTGAAAAAACATAAAACCAAGGCGTAAGACAGTTTGTTCTTGCGCCTTGATTTTGATAAAAATATGTTAAAATTAGAACGATGGGGGGAGTTTATACGTATTCAAGAATTTACGTTGAAATTGGCAATATATGCAATAAAAACTGCTCCTTTTGCCACGGAACTTCAAGAGAACGCCGACAGATGACTTTCGATGAATTCAAGCTCGCTCTCTCGAAAATTCGCCACCTGACAAGCTATCTTTATTTTCACCTTATGGGCGAGCCTCTTTGCCACCCTGAAATATGCAAATTTATAGAGTATGCGACGGAGAAGGGCTTTAAAGTTGCCGTAACGACGAACGGCACGCTTCTTTCACGTTTTGGTGATGCTTTGATAGCTTCGGGGGTTTATAAAGTCAACGTTTCGTTGCACGGCTTTGAGGATGACGGTGAGAAAATGCGTTATCTTGA
>JAZRGJ010000017.1:0-2588 GCA_045644125.1 Eubacteriales bacterium
AAGATTTACGAAACCATCGGTTCGTATTTCGGATACGCAGTTGCTTATTACGCTATATTCTACGATATTAAGCACGTTCTTCTTATGGGCCGTGTATCATCCGGTGAGGGCGGAAGCATTCTTTACAAGAACGCAGAAAAGGTTCTCCGTGAGGAATTCCCCGAGCTCGCAGAGAAGATAACCATTCATCTTCCCGACGAGAGCAGCCGCCGCGTAGGTCAGTCTATCGCTGCTGCAAGCCTTCCTTACATAGCTAAGTAAGATATAAACCAAACAATAAAAAGAGGCTCTTCAAAAAAGAGTCTCTTTTCTTTTTATACGCATTGACAAACGGTGACGAATAGTGATATAATTTATGGTAGATGTCTATTATCTCAAACGTTAGGTGCAAAGTCAACATGAAAAAGTCTAAAAAAATAGGCAAGGCGAATCCTTTTCTTTACGCCGCAGTATATACGGCGCTTAAAAATAAATACACGAAAAAATACAATATAAGCTTTAATAAGGATATTGTAAAAAGCATCAAGGGACCGGCCGTCGTGGTTGCTACGCACACCTCTGACGTTGACCATATTCTCTCGGCGCTGACGCTTTATCCCATTCGCCCGACTTACATAGTAAGCGAGCATTTCATGCATAATCCTTCGACGGCCAAGCTTTTGAAGCTTATGCACGTTATTCCCAAAAAAATGTTCACACCGGACGCTTCGACAATAATAAAAATTCTCCGCGCCAAAAAGGAAAATGCGGTTATCGTTATTTTCCCCGAGGGCAGACTTTCCTGCTACGGACGCACCTGCCCCGTTACAGACGGGACGGCAGAGCTCATAAAGAAGCTCGGCGTCAATCTTTACGCTTGGAAAGCTGACGGAGCTTACCTCACCTTCCCGAAGTGGCGTGACAAGGGCGACGACAGAATAGGAAAAATCAACGCTTCCGTAGAGCTTCTTCTCACGTCCGACGAAATTAAGGAAAAGAGCGTTTCCGAAATCAAGGATATTACGGAAAGGGCCATCTGCCACGACGACGAGCTTGCAATGCAGGGCGTGGAATTCAAGAGCGACGACTTTGCAAGAGGCGTTGATAAAATACTTTTCAAATGCCCCGTCTGTCTTGAAGAGGGCGCGATTTCCGCGGGAGAAAATCATATCAAATGCAAGTGCGGACTTGACGCAACCCTCGACTCTTTCTACAGACTTCACAACGCTCCCTTTGAAAGAATCAACGATTGGTTTGAATGGCAGCAGAATTCAATAGACACGGAGAACGAAAAGCTTATTTCAAAAGCCAAGCTCGGCGCTTGCAAGGAGGACGGATTTATGGACCCCGATGCAGGCGAGGGTGAAATTTATCTTGATAAAGACGTTTTCAAGCTGTCGGGAATTATGCACGGCGAAAAGATAGAATTTTCCGTTGCGACGGAGAAAATAGGAGCTTTCCCGATAACGCCCGGCGACCATTTTGATATTTACCACAACGGCAATCTTATATACGTTTACCCCATGCCCGATATGAGAGCTACGGTAAAATGGGTTTGCTTCCTCGACAGATTAAACGAAAAGAGAAAGCTCGCTCTAAAGAAATAACAAAAAAATGCAGAAGCTTAAAACTTCTGCATTTTTTATTCGCCGAAATTATACGGGCGTTACAAAAACGAACTGGGCAACGAGGAACAAAACGTAGATTGAGAGGAGCGTTATTCCCTGCCATCTTGAGAGCTTGTTTTTGAGAATTGCGGGAACGGTTAAGATTGCCATAACGGAGAGCATTACCGGCATATCGAGAACCAAAGAAACGTTCTGACCGAAAAGCTCCGAGGTGAGAGGAACTGTGAAGGGGTTAAGAGTTACCGCAACGCCGGAAACGAGAACGAGATTGAATATATTAGCTCCGATTACGTTACCGAGAGAAAGCGCGCCGTGTCCTTTGGAGAGCGCCGTTATAGCCGTTACAAGCTCGGGGAGTGAAGTTCCGAGAGCAACGACCGTAAGTCCTATTACAGCTTCGGACATTCCGAGATTCTTAGCGATAATCGTGCTGCTGTCAACGAGAAGATCTGCGCCGACGGCTATTGCAAGCGCGCCCGCTACAAGCCAGAAAAGGCTCTTTGTCATTGAAATTTCCTCAAGAGCAAGCTCCTCGCCGTCATCTGAGATTTCAGGCGTTTCGGAAGCGGGATTTTTCTTCATATTGATAACGTTTATTATCATGTAAGCCACAAAGCCGCAAAGCAAAATTGCGCCGACAGGTCTTGAAAAGCTACCGCCTGCATACGCTACGATTGAATAAAATGCAGCTGCGCCGAAGAAAAAGCAAGTCGGGAAAAGCAAAGTTTTTCTGTCAACCTTGCCGGGCTTTATAGCAACGGTTATAGCGGCGATAAGCGCTGTGTTACAAATTATCGAGCCGATTGCGTTACCGTAAGCGATTTCACCGTGCCCCGTTACAGCGGAGGTTGCCGAAGTCATAACCTCGGGAAGAGTCGTTCCTATAGAAACGACGGTTGCGCCTATTAAAAGCTCGGGAACTTTGAATTTTTTAGCAATATTCTGCGCTCCGTCAACGAACCAATCTCCGCCCTTTATGAG
>JAZRGJ010000018.1:0-10325 GCA_045644125.1 Eubacteriales bacterium
TGCAAAGTCTTTTTTCTTTTAATAAACGAAATCGAACTCGAAATCGTAGATATTGACGGTATCGCCCTCTTCTATTCCCTTTTCCTTGAGCTTGTCGATAACGCCGTTTTTAACCAGAACACGCTGGAAGAAGTTGAGAGATTCGAAATCCCCGAAATTTATCTGCCCCATGAAGTTGTAGAGCCATTCGCCCTCGACGAAATATTTCTTTCCGTCGCTATAAACCTTGGTTTCCATAACGTTTGCCGAGGAGCTTATAACGTCTTCTTCTGTTAATTCGGGCTCGTAAACCGTAATGGGAGGTAATTCTGCGAGTTTTTCCGAAGTTAATTTTACAAGCTCGGAAAGTCCGTCACCCGTAACTGCGGAAACCGTTACGACCTCTCTTCCGAGGGACTTGCATTTTGCGATAAACGCCTGATATTCTTCACTTTCGGTATCAACGGAATCGCACTTGTTCGCAACCATTATTTCAGGGCGAGTTGCAAGCTCCGGTGAATACTTTTTAAGCTCGGCGTCGATTTTATCAATATCGTCGAGCGGATCTCTTCCGTCTGCCGCAGAAACGTCAACCACGTGAAGAAGAAGTCTGCATCTGTCTACGTGGCGAAGAAATGCGTGGCCGAGTCCTAATCCGTCCGATGCGCCTTCAATAAGGCCGGGAATATCTGCCGCAAGGAATCCCTTGCCGTCTTCCGTGGGAACCACGCCGAGATTCGGAGAAAGAGTTGTGAAATGGTAATTTGCTATTTTGGGCTTAGCTGCTGAAATTCTTGAAAGAATTGAGGATTTTCCAACGTTCGGGAATCCTATAATTCCTACTTCCGCAAGCATTTTAAGCTCAAGCAAAACTTCTTTTTCTTCGCCCTTGGTGCCGCCCTTGGCAAAGCGAGGAATCTGACGGGTGGGAGTTGCAAAATGTCTGTTTCCCCAGCCGCCGCGACCGCCGCGGCACACTACGAATTCAGAAGATTTTGCCATATCGAATATAATTTTTCCGCTCTCAACGTCCTTTATGAGAGTTCCTTCGGGAACGGGAATTATTACGTCCTCGCCGTTTTTGCCGTGCTTTTTGCCCGTTTTTCCGTTCTCACCGTCTTCCGCTACGAATTTTCTTTTATAGCGGAAAGCAAGCAGGGTGTTTGCGCCTGTGTCGACACGGAAAATTATATTACCGCCGCGACCTCCGTCACCTCCGTCGGGGCCTCCCGCAGATACGAATTTTTCACGGTGGAATGAAACGGCGCCGTTACCGCCGTTTCCTGCTTTTAGGTATACTTTTATATTGTCTATAAACATTTTAGCTCTCCTTTCGCATGGAGATTAAGCTTTTGAGCCATCGTCATCGCCTTTTTGACGGACTATTATCTTAATCGGTGTTCCTTCAAAGCCAAAGGTATCTCTTATACAGTTTTCTATATAGCGTCTGTATGAGAAATGGAAAAGCTCCTCGGAATTACAGAATATAACGAACGTCGGAGGATTTGCGGAAATTTGAGTCATATAGTAAATCTTGAGGCGTTTACCCTTATCCGACGGGGGTTGAACTCTTGTTATTGCGTCGTTAAGCATATCGTTGAGCATACCCGTGGTAACACGCTTCGAGGCCTCAAGATATACCGACTGAATGAGAGAATAAATATTAGCTACTCTCTGTCCCGTTTTTGCGGAAACGTAGACTATGGGAGCGTACGGCATATAGGCAAGCGCCGTTCTTATCGTATTGTTAAAGCGGTTAACCGTGGAATTATCCTTTTCCACGCTATCCCACTTATTAACAACGATAATAGAAGCCTTGCCGGCGTCGTGAGCGATACCTGCGATTTTTTCATCCTGCTCGCAAATTCCGTCAGCGCCGTCAATCATTATAAGACAAACGTCAGCTCTCTCGACAGCCATATTTGCTCGGAGAACGCTGAATTTTTCAATTCTGTCTTCAACCTTTGACTTGCGGCGGATACCTGCCGTATCAATGAAATTGAATACTCCGACCTCGTTTTCAACTCTGGTGTCAACGGCATCGCGAGTCGTGCCCGCAATATCGGAAACAATCATTCTTTCCTCGCCGCACATACGGTTGATAATAGACGATTTTCCCGCATTGGGCTTTCCGATAACGGCTACGTTTATCGCGCCGTCTTCTTCACTATCCTTCTCCGAAAAATCACATTCTTCAATTACAGCGTCAAGAAGGTCGCCCGAGCCCGTGCCGTGAAGAGATGAGAGCGATATGGGATCACGCTCGAAACCAAGCTCGTAAAATTCGTAATATTCCGCAGGCACGTCGCCTATCTTATCCATTTTATTTACAACCGGTATAATGGGCTTGCCTGATTTTTTAAGCATTATCGCAATATCTCTGTCATCGGCAAGAAGCCCTGCCTTTATATCGCACATAAATACTATGACGTCTGCCGTTGAAACGGCGATTTCCGCTTGAATACGCATCTGCTTAAGTATGGTATCATCGCTTTTCGGCTCAATTCCGCCCGTATCAATAAGTATGAAGCGATGCTCACCCCACTCTGCTTCAGCATATATTCTATCACGCGTTACGCCGGGGGTATCCTCAACGATAGAGCGGCGCTCGCCAATCAGCTTATTGAAAAGCGTGCTTTTTCCTACGTTAGGTCTTCCCACTATTGCAACTATAGGTTTTGACATAATAACTCCTTTCAGTATTCAAGGCTAAAGCCAAAAAGCGCGTCAAAAAACTCAAATCCGCTATCACTTGCATAGCAAACTTTTACGCCAAGCTTTTTTGAAAGCTCGGACAGCTTCATTCCGCAAAGGAAGTCCTCTTCGGGATAACGGAGCGCATTGCCCGGTATGATCAGCTCATCACCAAGCGATACGCCGACCAAAGCTTCGTAAATATCCTTGCCCGTGAGAAGTCCGGATACCGTAATGCTCTCGCCAAAGAAATGATTTATAACCTTGATTACATTTATTTTAAGCTTCGGAATAAGGTTTTGAAGTTTTTCCGAAAGCTCTTTGATAAGAGGATAGGAAGCAATGCCCGTTACCACCGTTACCTCTCTTTTTTTCTTAAGCTTTTTCTTGTATGCGGAAAGATCTTCCGCCGCTATATTAAAGTCGTCCGAAAACGAGCGAAGCATTCCGACTCCGTTTTCTAGCTGGGGGTAATCCTCGTAATAATCAGCCGAGGGTATTTTTTCCTCCGCTTTGAGATAAAATTCATCTGCTACGAAGAAAAGTCGGGACCCGTGTCGCTTTTTATGCTCTTCACCAAAGCCGTTAACAATTTCTATCACAGCCTTTGCCTCTTCTTTGGTAAATGCGGTCAAGGGATAAAGCTTGTCCCTATGTTTAGTAAGACCTGCGGGTACTATTGATACCGAGGAAAGCTCGGGATAATACTCGGAGAGCTCTCTGATAGAGCGAAGAAGCTCCTCGCCGTCGTTAAGTCCACGGCATAAAACTATCTGTCCGCACATGGAAAGGCCTGCTTCTTTAAAACGGGATAAGTATTTCAAAACCTCGCCCGCGCGCTTGTTTTTCATCATTTTAACACGAAGCTCGGGATTGGTCGTGTGAATCGAAATGTTGATAGGCGAAAAACGCATTTTAACTATTCGGTCAACGTCCGAGTCGCTCATATTGGTGAGGGTTATGTAATTTCCGTGAATAAAAGAAAGACGTGAGTCGTCGTCCTTAAAATACAAGGAATCGCGAAGCCCCTCGGGATTCTGGTCTATAAAGCAAAAAACGCAAGCGTTTCGGCACGAGTGCTTTTTATCCATAAGCGGAGTTTCAAAGCCAAGTCCGATGTCGTCGTATTCGCCTTTTTTTATGTTAACGGTGAATTCGTTTTCACGGCGAAGCTTAAGCGCAACCTCTTCTTCCGCAAGGTAGAAGCGATAATCAAGCACGTCGTTTATTTCGTTTCCGTTTATGTCCAAAAGAATATCGCCCGACAGGATGCCGCATTTTTCGGCGTAGGACGATTTTTCAACGTCGGTTATTTTTACCATTACTTAATTTCTTTCCTTTTTTTGAGCCCGGTGAAAAAAGCACCGGCTACGAAAAATATCGCATACGTCAGCGAGGCAAAAGTGAAAAATCCAAAAAAATCAATCCAAACGTCAAATATCGCAGGACCTCTTCTTGAAAACATTTGTATCGACTCGTCAAAAAAAGCCGTTATGAGCGCAAAAGGATATGAAAGGCAAATGAAAATTCTGCGCTTCACAAAAAGCATAATGAAAACCGCCACTTCAAATCCAAGAAGCGCAAATTCAACGAAATGCGCAATTTTTCTTAAATTCAACTGAATATATTCCCCCGTAGGCGTATCCGACGGTATTATCTCTTCCACTATATCGCCAACTGCCTCGCTTTCAGCGCTCGAGGTTTCAGGGGGGAGCGCCGACTGAATGAAGATAAAGGCGAGAGTTGCGAAGATAAGGGAGAGAAGGAAAATTGCCGCAATCTTTTTTCTAGCCGTCATTTCTTCCGCCTCCGCCAAGAAGCATATCGGGGCTGATTCCGTGCTCTCCGAGGAAAGCGACGGCATCGGATGAGCCCGATTTGCCCGCCATAAGCATGAGTCTTACACCGCGCTTTAAGTCAAAGTCAACTCCAAGTCCGTCGAGGAAGCACTTTGCGTAAAGGAATTTTCCTTTTGCGACAAGCTCTCCGACGTACGTTGCATCCTGACGGGACGCCATTCTGAAATAAAGAAAAGCTTCGCGAGCATCGGGTTGTACCACGGAATAACGCTTTTCTTCGTCCTCTTCAAAATCAGGCACGTCGCCAACCAAAAGCTGAGATGCAAAATCTCTGTACTCGGTTTTATGGAACGGTATCATTGATATTCCTATTATATCGGGCTCGAACATACATCCCGTAGTGTATACCATTCCAAGATACAGCATAGCCTCGACACATCCGAGATCCGCCGCATCACACATATACTGAAATGACAACTTATAGTTACATTTTACACCGTCTCCGTGAAGATAAAGCATGGCTAAATTGTAACACGCCTCGCCACCGGGCATATTTTTTGAAAAAGCGAAATAGCTTTTCGCTTCCGTGGCGTTCTTTTCAACGCCTATACCGCGCCAAAGGCAGTAAGCGTAATTGAACGACGCAAGCGAGTCACCGTCTCTTGCGCCCTCAAGATACATTTCGGCAGCCGCTTCATATTCGCCGCGCAAAAACAAAACGTCTGCTTTTAATTTGTCAAACATAAAGCGACTCCTTTCCGTCAAATCAGTTTAAGTATCTTACGATATGATAAACTTAGTTCCCTCTCTCGAGTCTACGAGCGTTATACCGCGCTCAAGAAGCTCGGCTCTTATTGCGTCTGCTTCGGCAAAATTCTTTGAAGCCTTTGCCGCGCGTCTTGCCTCTATTTTTTCGTTTATATAGTTAAGAAGCTCGGGAGCAATATCAGCGCCCGCATCCGACGTTTCTTCCCTTTTACCCTCGGCGCGAAGCTTTTCTGCGCCGGAAATAAGACCGAGCGAGAGCACCTTATCAAAATTATCTATAAGCGCAAGTTTGGTTTCGTCATTCGTTTTGAGCTTGAAAACGTCATACACCGCAGTTATTGCAAGCGAGGTGTTCAAATCGTTATCAAGAGCTTCACGGAATTTTGCCGCGCCCAGAGAAAATGCCGCATCGTCTATAGAATTGCCGGAGTTTTTAAGGGCGGCGATTTTCGTTAAAAGCTTACCGTAAGCTGTTTTTGAGTTTTCAAGGTTTTCCCATGAGAAAACGAGATTTTTTCTATAGTGCGACTGCATACAGAAGTATCTGTATACGAGCGGATCGAAGCCCTTTTCTTCAAGGAGAGATACCGTCAAAAATTCACCTTTGGATTTTGACATTTTTCCGCCTTGAGTGTTCAAATGGTGAACGTGGAACCAATACTTGCACCATTCGTGCCCGAAGGTTGATTCGCTCTGCGCAATTTCATTCGTGTGATGAGGGAAAGCGTTGTCAATGCCGCCGCAATGAATGTCAAGATATTCGCCGACGTGCTTTCTTGCGATACAAGAGCACTCTATGTGCCAGCCGGGATAGCCGATGCCCCAAGGAGAATCCCATTTAAGCTCCTGGTCGTCAAACTTCGACTTGGTAAACCAAAGAACGAAGTCGGTTTTATTGCGTTTGTTGCCGTCCTCTTCTACGGTGTCACGCACGCCAACCTCAAGATCCTCTTCCTTGAAGTCGTTGAATACGTAATACTTTTCAAGCTTCGAGGTGTCAAAGTATATATTACCGCCCGCCTCGTAAGCAAAGCCCTTTGCAAGAAGCTCTTCTACCATTGCGATAAACTCGGGAACACAATTCGTCGCAGGCTCTATAACCTCGGGGCGCTTGATATTGAGTTTATCCGCATCCGAGAAGAATGCGTCGGTATAATATTTCGCTATTTCAAGAACCGTTTTATGCTCGCGGCGAGCGCCCTTGAGCATTTTATCCTCGCCGGAATCTCCGTCGCTTGTGAGATGTCCTACGTCGGTTATATTCATGACGCGCAAAACATCGTATCCAAGGTAGCGAAGATACTTATCCAAAACGTCTTCCATAATATAGGTGCGCAAATTTCCAATGTGCGCATAGTGATAAACCGTAGGTCCGCAGGTATACATTGACACCTTGCCGCTTTCCCTCGGTATAAATTCGTCCTTGCTTCTCGTTAGTGAATTGTATAAAAACATTTGCTTTTCCTTTTCAAGACATATTTCTGCAATATAATATTTTAGCAGATGAGGGGCGCTTTGTCAATAGTTATAAAATAAGTAGATATTTTTTTATAAATATTTTGTTCCAAGGACTTGTAATTGCTCTCAAAGTTTGGTATGATATATGATAGGTGATTATAACTAAAAAACGGAAATGCGCCTCTTGCGAGGGGTTTTGCCGTTTGCTTAAGATAGGCAGATTCGGAAAGGAGAAACAATATGTATAAAGACAACAAAATCAAGGGCGCATACGCAAGCCTCACGGGCTTCAGGCGCGCTGTTCCGATCATACTTTTCGCCGTGGCGCTTTTCACGGGGCTTTGCTTTATTGCGCCGGGGAGCGTAGGACTCGGAAAATACGTTGCCGACTTCCTTAAAGGGCTTTTCTCGGTAGGAGCTTATTTTATACCCTTTCTCCTTATGATACACGCATTTTTCTATCCGCAGGACGTGTTTAAAAAGAGAAGCGTTTCAAGACTTATATTCAGCATTACAATGCTTCTTTTCTTCTCTGCTTTTCTCCACGCAATAAAAAGCTTCAGAGCTGATATAGTGTTTACCCCCGCCGCATTTTATACTGCGGGAAAAAGCCTTTCCGGCGGCGGATTTTTCGGCGGAATACTCGGCTTTGCGCTTATTAAGGTTTTCGGACCGGTAGGTCTTATCATAATTGCGGCGCTCATTTTCGCGCTTTACATCACTTATTTTTTCGCAAACGGAAAATCTGCGCTTGCTAAGCTTCTTCTCCTGATTCTCGATAAGATTTCCGCGCTTTTCACTCGCTTCAGCAAGAAAAGAAAAGACGAAAAGCAGGAAAAACGTGAAAAATCCGAGGCGAAGAGAATTGAGGCGGAAGCAAAAAAAATCAATGCCGAGGCGAAAAGGCTGGAGGCAAAAGCTCCCAGAATTTCGCAAAAGCACAGCGACCTTTACGACGACGAATTTTTCTCCGTCAACAACGGACTTTCCGAGCTTAAAATCGAAGAGCTTGGCATAAACGAGAAAAGAAAAGCTTCCGATATGGAGCTCTTCCCCAAGCTTCAAGATAAGGTTTTGCACGAGGGAAGCGACGTTACCGCTATGAAAGACGAGGATACTCCGAAAGAAGAGCCGAAAAAGCCATCCGCGCTTGATTTTGGCGAGCCGTTTGCGGAAAAGAAGAGCGCTCCTTCGTTTGAAAAGGCCGATTTTACCGAGAGCGCAGACAGCATTTTCGCAGAGGAATTCGATCCTTTTGACTTTAACAACAACGCAAAGCTTGCAAAACGCCAGAGCGCAAATACGAAAGAGGCCGAGGCGATAAGCGAATATATCGAGCCTATAAAAAAGATCTCCGAGGAGAGAATAAACGAAGCTCGCCGAGCTGATTTTGAAGAGCGCAAAAAAGCGCTTCTCGAGGCTGAGGCAAGAAGACGAGAGATGGAAGAGGAGGCTGAAAAGCAACGCAAAATTCAAGAGCTTTTGCGTGAAGAGCCCACTTCCGAAAAGGCAACTTACACTAAATTTTCCGGCACGCTTTACGAAGAGAGCGAAAGAAGCGCTTACACCGAGGTTGAAGAAAAAGCCGCGCCTTATTCCGATGAAAAGAGCTATTCCGAGCCGTTAAAGATAACGGACATGCCCGCTTACGAAGAGGAAGAAGAATACGAAGAAGAGATAATTAAAGTTGAGCGCTCCCCTCTTACGTCTTACGCAGCGCCCGAAATCATTGAAGCGGACGACGAGGATTACGAGGACGAGGGCGACGGAAGCTTTGAGCTTGGATTCGGCAAAAACGACGCCGAGGACGAGGGCGAGCTTGATTACGAAACGGAAATTCCCGAGGAAATGCGCAACCCCGACGTTATCAGCTACAGAGAGCGTTTCAGCGTTTTCAAAGAAGAGGACGAAGAAAAGCCTGAGGCGCTTATAGTAACCGAAAATAACGGTCTTAGCGACGAAAACGAAGTTTACTCGGAGCCGGACGAGAGCGAGGATGAATCCGACGCGCCCGTTTACATTCCTTTTGAAATGCCTACCGCAAAAAGGGAAGAAAAAACGGAAGTTGAAAAGCCGAGGGCAAAGGGCCCCGATTACTCGGGTTATAAAAAGCCTCCGATCGACCTTTTGAAAAAGGGCTCTGTGGAGCTTGACGATAATCTCAACGAGGAAACCACGCTCAACGGCGAAAAGCTTATACAAACGCTCAGCGAATTCAACGTCAGAGCTTCGATAAGAAGCGTTGATATTGGCCCGAGAATTACGAGATACGAGATAGTTCCCGCAAAGGGCGTCAGAGTTAACTCCGTTATAAATCTTTTCGACGATATATCATTAAGCCTTGCCGCAGAGGGAATACGAATGGAAGCCCCCATTCCCGGAAAGGCTGCAATCGGCGTTGAAATCCCCAACAAAAAGGCGCAAACGGTATTCTTACGTGACCTTATTGAACGTGAGGAATTCCAAAACTCCGCATCAACCACTATGGCGTGCTTCGGAAAAGACGTTACCGGAAACGCCGTGCTGGGAGATATTGCAAAAATGCCGCATATGCTTATTGCCGGAGCTACCGGTATGGGTAAATCGGTTTGTATCAACTCCATTATGATAAGTATGCTCTACCGCGCGCGTCCCGACGAGCTGAAATTCATAATGATCGACCCGAAGATGGTTGAATTTAACGGATATAACGGAATTCCGCATTTGCTCATTCCCGTTATTATTGACGTAAAGCAAGCGGCGGGCGCTCTTATGTGGGCGGTTGAGCAGATGGAAAAGCGTTACGAAATGTTCCTCAAATACAACGTGCGTAACCTTGACGGCTACAATGAAAAATTGAGAAGCGATCCCGCGCTTGGCGAGCCGCTTCCGAAAATAGTTATAGTTATAGACCAGCTTAACGACCTTATGCTCCAGGCAAGAAAGCCCGTTGAAGACCTTATTATGAGAATTGCGCAAAAGGCAAGAGCTGCCGGTATTCACCTTATAATAGGTACTCAAAGACCGTCCGTTGACGTTATTACGGGCGTTATCAAGGCTAATATTCCCTCCCGTATCGCTTGTAAGGTTGCTTCGTTTACCGACTCGAAAACCATACTCGAGCAAGCAGGCGCAGAAAAGCTTCTCAACAACGGAGATATGCTCTTCTGGCCCGTAGGAAAGCCGAAGCCCACGAGAGTTCAGGGCGCTTTCGTTTCCGACGGCGAGGTTGAAAAGGTTATGGAGTTCTTGAAAACGCAAAACAAGGGCACGGGCTACGACGAGCAAGCGCTTGAAGAAATCAACCGCGCGGCGCAGAAATGCGCCAAGGGCGGCAAGGGAGATGACGACGAGGATGACGACGGCGAGAGCGGCGGCACCGGTATTTTCAACGATCCGCAGTTCCTTGAAGCCGTTGAGCTTGCTATCAAGCAAGGAAAAATCGCAACGTCACTTATTCAGAGAAAAATCGGCGTAGGCTACGGCAAGGCCGCAAAATTCATCGACTATATGGAGGACCAGGGCTTCGTTTCCGAGCCTAACGGACAGAAGCCGCGTGACGTTCTCGTTACAAAGAACGAGTGGGAGGAAATGCTTGCACGCCGCTCGTTTGACGATTAAAAATCTATAAAGGAAATCCGTTCTGCC
>JAZRGJ010000019.1:0-8689 GCA_045644125.1 Eubacteriales bacterium
AGCCGTAAATTCCCTGAGCCTCCTGCATAACGTTCATAAGACGGCTCTTGTCGTGCTTGTTTGCGCATATAAGCGCTTCAAGCTGAGCGTCCTGCTCCTTTGTTGAAACGAAAGGAACAGTAGAGAGTTTCTTGATCATTCTTTTTGATCCTCCTTGTGTCTTTTGTGCGCCATAGTAAGCTATGGTCATACATCCTGTATATTATATCATAGATATTTATAAAATTCAAGGCTAAAAGCGATATTTCTCGACACTTTGCCTAAATTTGTGAAAGTTTTGACAATTTCAACAAAATTCTCGATAGCATTTGAACATATCGTCTATAATAACGCTTCCCGCATCGCTTTCCTTTTGCGATATGGGCGCGCCGTCAAGGCTTTTTGCTCGAAGCGCAAGCTTTGATGTGCTGGTTATCAAAACGTCGTCTGCCGAGAAAAGCTCCGAAAGGGAAAACGGGCGCTCCTCGGTATCTATTCCGAGTCTTTTTGCCGCAAGCAAAACGGTTTTTCTCGTAATTCCGGGCAGAATTCTTTCGTTTGCGGGATGCGTTATAAGCTTGTTGTTTGAAACTATGAAAATGTTGGAGTGCGCGCATTCCGTAACCGTTTCGCCCCTGACGAAAACCGCCTCGTCACAGCCCTCGGACACAGCGCGCTCCGATGCCATGACCGAGCCTAAAAGGTTCAGCGTTTTTATATTGCAAAAGCTTTGTCTTATGTCGGGGAATGAAACGAGCTTAAGCTCCTTTCGACTGTCGTGGAGAGAAAAGGGCTTAACCGTAATCAATAGGTTTGATTTATCCTTGCTCCTTGGAGCGTGAAGCCTTTCGGGAAGGTAGCCCGATGCTTGGAAATAAAGGAAAAACTCCCGAGCGCCGCTTCTCTTAATCGTCTCGCTCAGCAAATCGGAAAGCTCCTCCTCGCTATACGAAACGGGAATTCCCACTCTCTTTGCATTTTCAAAAAAACGAGCTAAGTGAAGCTCTTTTTGGTAGATTTCTCCATCTCTTCCGATTGCGGCGTCGTAAATTCCGTCTCCGAAAAAAACGCTTCTGTCAGAGAGGGGGATTTTAATATCGTCAAAATCTCCGAAAACTCCGTTATAATATGCAAAACTCAAAATTATCACCTCAAAATTATCTTTTATAATATATTCATTGAAATTTAAAAACGTCAAAGAAAAAACGGAAAGGCGCCGGTTAAAATCAGCACCTCTTGGTAAATATTACGTTTCCGTCGAAATCTTTAACCGTGAACTCACGGTTTTCGTAAACCATATAGCTTCTCGGATTGTTTTCCTTGGGAATAGCCGCAGAGCCGGGGTTTAAATAAAGATTTCCGTCACCGAACTCGGTCGCCGTAAGCACGTGAGTGTGTCCGTGGAGAAGTATCTCACCGTGTCTTAAAGGCGGCAAAGAGCTTAGGTTGAATTTGTGTCCGTGGGTTGCAAAAACCGAAAGTCCGTCAAGGGAAAGATATGCGTAATCCGCAAGAATTGGAAAGTCGAGCACCATCTGGTCAACCTCGGTGTCGCAGTTTCCGCGGACGGCAAGAATTTTATCCTTATTCTCGTTCAAAAGCTTTATAACTTCCTTGGGAGCGTAAGTTTTCGGCAAATCGTTTCTCGGGCCGTGGTAAAGCAAGTCGCCAAGAAGGAGCAGCTTGTCCGCTCCCTCGTTTTTATATGCGTCCAAAACTTTCGCCAAAGAGTCAAGGTCGCCGTGTATATCAGATGCAATCAAAAGCTTCATATTAAGTCCTCTCTTTGTAATAAAAAGTCGAAATTTTGGTAAAAATCAAAGATTTATTCCGTAACGGTCGGCTTTTTTCGGGAATTTGAAATCTCGCAAAGCTCCCGCATTAAAGCCGAGGTTTTTTCTGCGTCCGTCTTAACAAACTTTCTGTCGTAGCTTATAAGACCGTTGGTTTCGTCCTCAACGTCGGAAATTTGCGTATAAATGAGAGCCGAAACGCCTTTTTGAACGAGCGGCAAAACCTCATCCCGATAAAGCTTTAAAAATGCGCTTTCAAATTCCTCACGTGTTTTGTAAACCGTGTAGCCGTAATTCGCCGCGCCGAAAAGATGCCCGTCTTTGCGATATGAATATCCGCCAAATTCGGAAAGAACTACGGGGCGCTGCGAAAAGTCTTTGATTTTCGCTTTTTTGAAGTAAATGTGATGTGAGTCAACGTCCGACTCGGATTGCCAAAACCAACCCGAAGTGGCGTCGTAAATTCTGCCGGGATCGCTCGCCTTTGCGAGTTTATAGTTTTCGTCCGCCAAAAACTGTCCCCAGCCCTCGTTGAATACTGTGTAGTAGAGGACGGACGGCGAATTATACAAAAGTTCCTGCGTTTCTTTCATTGCGGAGCGGAATTTTTCACGTGATACGGGATTTTTATGGAGCTTTTTATCGGAAAGCCTTTTCATTCCGACGGTGGGAAGCGCCGTATCTCTTATAAAAGAGTAGTCGGAATTGTTAACCATATCTTGAAAAACAACCATTCCGAGCGTGTCGCATAAGTGATAAAATACGAGCGGCTCGATTTTTATGTGCTTTCTTAAAGTGTTGAAGCCAAGGGATTTTGCGAGAAGTATATCGTCACGGAAAGCGTCGTAGCTTGCGGGGGTGTAAATTCCGTCGGGGAAGTAACCTTGATCCAAAAGGCCGTTGAATAAATACGGCTCTCCGTTAAGGGTAAGTCGGGGAACGCCCGAAAAATCGCTTATTCCTATCTCGCGGAGCGCAAAATAGCTCTCGATTTTATCGTGTCCGTTTTCAAGCGTGAAGTAGTAAAGATAGGGGGATTCGGGCGTCCAATGCTTTGCCTCTTCCGGCGTTATTTCAAAGCTTCCGTCATGGCTTTCGTAAATCTTTCCCGAGTCTTTTAAAGATAGCTTAATCGGCAAAACGTCGGAATCGCACTCGATCTTAACGGAAGTGAGTGAGGGGGTGATTTTCAGCTTGCGTATTGCGCCTGCGGGCGTGCTTTCAAGCCACACCGTTTGCCAGATTCCCGTCACGGGAGTATACCACATTCCGCCTCTTTTTCGCTTTTGCTTTCCGTAAGGGTAAATGCCGTCAAGCTTATCCGTAACCTTAACGCAAAGCTCGTTTTCGCCGTCTTTCATGAAGTCTGTAATATCGAATGAAAAGGGATGATAGCCGCCCTCGTGCTCACCGACGCTCATGCCGTTAAGCGAAACTTTCGCCACTTGATCAACGGCGCCGAAATTTAGTATTATTCTGTCTTTTTTAAAGTCGTTTGGTATAGTGAAAAGTCTTTTATAGCAAAGCTCATCTCCGTCATCAAAGCTTTTTTCAACACCGGAAAGAAAGCTTTCGGGCGCAAAGGGGACTGTAATTTTTCCAACGAAGCCGCCGCCCTCGAAATCCCATTCGCCGTTCAGAGAAATAAAAGAATCACGTTTAAATTGCGGGCGAGGATATTCGGGGAGCGGATTTTTCTTGTCAAAATCGTTTGCGTAAGGCGTTTTTAACGTTTCGTATTTTTTGTTATTCATAAATCACCCAAGAAATATATTTACAGCAAAGCTTAAAAGGGAAATGACGATGAAAAGTATGCTTCCAACGTTTCCCAGCACGGAATTTGCAACTCTTCCCTCGGGAATTCTGATTTCACAGTTGCGGTTTAAGTTGATTTTTCTTTGCTTTATTGCGTTAACGAAAATTACTATTCCCGCAATAACCATTGCGTACTGTATGATAGTGTACGAGCCGAGCATTACGGCCGCTATCGCAAATTCACGGAGAGCCGCTCCGCTTTCGGGCAAGGTCGTTGATGCAAGTATTTCTTCGTATTTGATAAGCGGGATAACCACAACCGAGCCGAGAAAATTGATTATCATGTGGAAGACTACGCTGTATTTGAAGTTTCCCGATTTGCAGTAAACGTAACCAAGAAGAAGTCCAAGGAATGCGGCGTAGAAGAATTGATAAAAATTACCGTGGAAAAGACCGAAAGCTATCGCAGATACTATAATTGCAACGGTGTCGCCGTAGCGTGAAAGCTTATCTATCATAAGCTTTCTGAAAATAAATTCTTCAATTATGGGAGCGACGATAACGACGAGTATGAAAATAAGCCATATTGGAGTTTTCAATACCAGCTCAGCCGTATCGTTTCTGACGTTAAAGCCGAAAATCGAGCCGATGCTTGCGCTTATGGTTTGGCCTAGAAGATTTCCGACAGTCATAAACGCTTCTGCAACGAGAAAGAGGTAAAAAAGCTCAAGCGCAGGGATTTTACTTTTTACTCTCGTACGTGACGGCATTTTTCTGACTATGAGGTAAAATATAGGGAAAGCTATTAAGTACATGGGAAGCGTTGAAAGAAGCATTTCAATTATCGGGTTGTTATCGAGAAACGCCTTATATTCAAGAGTTCCCATAGACAAAAGCATTATAAGGTGTATTCCGAGCGCAATGACATTCGCAACCAGAATGAAAATGAAAAGAGCAAGGGAAAAGCGGGAGAACGTGCGTTTGGCTTCCGTTACAGCCGAGCTGTCGAAATTATTATAATTACCGTAATTTCCCGACGGCTCCCAATCCGAGCTTTCAAATATGTTATCCTGACTCATATTGAACTCCTTTAGAAAATATCATTTTATACATTTTACCACTAATCTTTTATAAATACAACACTTTTTTGTAAACCTTTTTGGCGTTTATGAAAAACGACGAAAAATCACGTCTTTTTTCTAAAGTTTTTTCTTAACAATTTTTTAAAATTTGTTGAAATCGGGTGCAATCTGTGTTAAAATAGTTGTAAGTTTATTTTTGCGAGGATTTTCAATGTTTATAAAAGGCTTTGATAACGATAAATATCTCAAGCTTCAATCCCAGAAGATCAAGGAGAGAATCGAGCTTTTCGGTGAAAAGCTTTACCTTGAGTTTGGCGGCAAGCTCTTTGACGATTTTCACGCATCGCGCGTTTTGCCCGGTTTTGCTCCGGACAGTAAAATAAAGATGCTTATCGAGCTGAAAGACGAAGCTGAAATTATCATATCGATAAACACAGCGGATATTGAAAAAAATAAGGTACGCGGTGACCTCGGAATAACTTATGACCTTGACGTTTTGCGCCTTATCGACGCATTCCGCGGCTACGGTCTTTACGTTGGCTCCGTCGTTATGACAAGATATAAGGACAACCCTATCGCAGAAGCCTTCAAGCTTAAGCTTGAAAAGCTTGGAATCAAGGTGTATAAGCACTATGCGATAGACGGGTATCCGCACAATATTCCGTTTATCGTTTCCGATGAAGGCTTCGGCAAAAACGAGTATGCGGAAACCTCTCGCTCAATAGTTATCGTAACGGCTCCCGGCCCGGGCTCGGGAAAAATGGCAACCTGCCTTTCCCAGATTTATCACGAAAATAAAATGGGTAAAAAATCGGGCTACGCAAAGTTTGAAACGTTCCCGATTTGGAATTTGCCTCTCTCTCACCCCGTAAACCGCGCCTACGAGGCTGCAACCGCCGACCTTGCCGACGGAAATATCATAGATCCTTTCCATCTTGAAGCTTACGGACAAACTACGGTAAACTACAACCGTGACGTCGAGGTTTTTCCGGTTCTCCGTTCCATGCTCAAGGGAATTCTCGGCGAATGTCCCTATAAGTCGCCGACCGATATGGGAGTAAATATGACGGGCTTCTGTATTTACGACGACGAGGCTGTTTCCTCCGCCGCAAAGCAGGAGATTGTCAGAAGATATTATAACGCCCTTTGCAATCAAAGAAAGGGCGGCGGATGCGACGTTGAAATTCAGAAAATCGAGCTTCTTCTTCAAGAGCTTTCGGTAGACGTTAAAAAAGAGCGCAAATGTATAGATGCCGCTCTTGAAAAAGCTGAGTTGACAGGAACTCCCGCCGTTGCCATAGAGCTTAACGACGGCCGTGTCGTAACCGGTAAAACCTCATCTCTTCTCGGAGCTTCAAGCGCCGCTCTTCTCAACGCGCTCAAAGCGATTGCGGGAATAGATAAAGACGAGGATATAATTTCACCCGAAATTTTAGCGCCTATTCAGTTTCTTAAAACGGAGCACCTTGGAAACCATAACCCAAGACTCCATACTGACGAGGTTTTGATAGCTCTCTCCATAACTGCCGTTAACAGCGAGCCCGCAAAGCGCGCTATCGAGGCATTGCCCGAGCTTCGCAACGCAGAGGTACATTCAAGCGTAATTCTTGCGCAGGTTGACACAGACGTATTCAGAAAACTCGGCATAAAGCTCACCTGCGAGCCAAAGTATCAGACCAAAAAGCTTTTCCACAACTAATTTAAAAGTAGAAAACACGGTTGCGTTTTACAACCGTGTTTTTTTATTATTCATTATAATATCTGAAGCCAAGCGAGCCCTCGGGAGTTTTTCCCTCAAGCATAATTTTTTTGTAAAGCTTTTGCATGGAAGTGTTTTCGGGCAAATCCTTTGCTTCGGGTAAGCTTTCCATATTGAAAATCATGGGCAACTGCCAGGTGGAAGGGCCGGTGGATGCTATTTCAAATTCTTCTTTGAACTGTCTTATATTTGAGCTTTCGGGCAAGGCTTCGGAGTGCAAAGGCGATAAAAGCCATGAATTACAGCTGAAAACGGGGTTTTCAACGCCTAAAAGCTTGGAGTAATATTCCTTTGCCATTTTATACGAAATATCTCTGTTTTCCTTGTCGAATTTAATTCCGTTTCTTGCGGAGGGAATATGAATCGAAATGAGCTTGTCGCCCGTTTTTATATCAAAATTTTCGCTCTTGTAATCTCTTGTCGAGGGGTTAATCTCAAACTGCAAGCGGTGAAAAGCAAATCTTTCGCCGAAAAACCAACGTGAAAACCACGGAAGACTTGACGAGCGGATTCCCGCAAAGCCGTTTATATCAACGCAGTCGAGAAGCTTCCACTTAAAGTCGAGGAGCGAATTTATCCATACCTCGCGCGATACGCCGGTGTCGTAGTAAAATCTCTCGGAATACGGCGCAAGGGCGAAAAGCGCCGCAAGATTTATCGTGTATTTATGTACCTCTGGTAAAAGCTCCCAAAGCTTCGGTAAGCTTTCTTTGTGAAAGACGTCGTAATCAAGCTCGCCCTTTTCTTTATACGGAGTATAAAAAGAGAAGAAAAGCTTGCTTGCCTCGTCATGCTTTTCGATTTTTGAAAGCGTGTCGAAAATTGTAAACTGATGTTCCGTGTCTATTTTAAGCTCTGAAAGAAAACATTGTAAAACGAAAACGTCCATATTTAGGCTCCTTGTATTTGCTGATTTCATTTTAGCATAAGCCGCCGCTAAAATCAATACTTATTCTTAAATCTATTGACAAAATCGGACCGTAAAGTGAGCGTTTTGTATAAAAATTGGTTTTTAGCAATATTTCATATAAAAAAATGCAATTTTTATTCAAAAATGTGCATATTGCGGGAAATGCTAAAGTAACTATTTAGTTCCTAAAAAAGCTATTGACAACGTGAATTTCAAAGTCTATAATTGGAGCATATTTTTTCTGAGAATCTGCTTTTGAAACTGAAATTTTGAAGCTTTTCGCAGAAAAAAGAAAATTAAAAAAACTAAAAAACGGAGGTAATTTTATGTCGAGAGTTTACAATTTTAGCGCAGGGCCGTCTATGCTGCCAGAAGAGGTTTTGAAAAAAGCGGGGAGTGAGATTCTTGAGTATGGGTGTAGCGGGCAATCCGTAATGGAGATGTCGCACAGATCAAAAGAGTATCAGGCTATTATTGACGAGGCAGAAAAAGACCTCAGAGAGATAATGAACATTCCTGATAATTATGCGGTTTTGTTTTTACAAGGCGGCGCATCTACTCAGTTTGCTATGGTGCCCTTTAACCTGATGAACAAAAATCACAAGGCTGACTACATAATTACGGGACAGTGGGCAAAAAAGGCGTATAAAGAAGCGAGCCGTTACGGAAACGCAAGAGCTATTGCTTCCTCGGAGGATAAAACCTTTTCTTATATTCCCACGGTAACACCCGATATGATTGATAAAGAAGCTGACTACGTACATATTTGTATGAACAACACTATTTACGGAACAAAATGGAATAATATTCCTGAAACAGGAAACGTTCCTCTTGTAGCTGATATATCGAGCTGCATACTTTCAGAGCCTATTGACGTTTCAAAGTTCGGTCTTTTGTATGCAGGCGCGCAGAAAAACGTTGCACCGGCAGGACTTACGATAGTTATAATCAGGCGCGACCTTATCGGCAACGCAATGGATATAACTCCAACTATGCTCAATTATCAAACTCATAGCGAAAACGGCTCTATGTTTAACACACCGCCGTGTTATACGATTTATATAGCCGGTCTTGTATTCAAGTGGATAAAATCACTTGGTGGACTTGAAAAAATGAAAGAGATAAACGAAAATAAGGCTCGTATACTGTATGATTATCTTGATTCGTCGAAGCTCTTCAAGGGAACTGTAAAAAGAGAAGACCGTTCGCTTATGAATGTTCCTTTTGTAAGCGGAAGTGACGAACTTGATGCAAAGTTTGTAAAGGCAGCAAAGGAAGCAGGCTTTGTTAACCTCAAAGGCCACAGAAGTGTCGGAGGAATGAGAGCCTCAATATATAACGCAATGCCTACGGAAGGCGTTGAAAAATTAGTAGAATTTATGAAAAATTTTGAAAAGGAAAACTTGTGATG
>JAZRGJ010000020.1:0-1713 GCA_045644125.1 Eubacteriales bacterium
GTATCTTTTTGGCAAGCTGACGAACGACGGCGGTGACGTTCATATATTCTTTGAGACGCAAAATCTTCCCAAAGCCAAGAAACGCAGAAAAATCCCCGAAAAGCGTGTGGACGTAGATATTTCCGATTTAGAAGTCGAAAAGGTAAAAGAAGAAAACTATGACGGAATTATTATAGAAGAATACGCCGTCAAAACAGGGCAAAATGACGAGGATAATTATCAAGACGAACAAGTAGTTGAAGTAAGTCAAGAAACGCAAAATAAGCCTAATAAAACGGTTAAAATGACGCTTCGGGAGTTGTTTAATCATTATTACGACACTTACGCAAAGGAAAGTTGGAAAAAGCGTTGGGCGATTATGATGGATAAGTTTGCGCCGTATATCCCCGACCGAGCGAAACGAAAAGAGTTCTTGCAAGAAAACTTCAAACGAAAACGCCATAATTTTAATGCGAGAAAGAACCGTTTTATTAGAAAATGTTCGGTAAACGGTATGAATTATTTCGTTACCTTTACATATGCAGACGCAAAAATGACGGCGGAGCAGTTTAAAAAGAAGTTGCGCACATATTTACGGAATAAGGTCAATAGAAAAGGCTGGAAATATTTCGGCGTATGGGAAGGCTGGGACGGAAGCGTTCGATTGCACTTCCACGCTTTAATGTTTATAGGTGACGAAGAATTGTTGTCAAAAAACTTTGAGGAAAGGAAATACAATCCTGTAACGAAACAAATGGAAACGCATACGCGGAATCGGGAGTTCAATGAAAAGTTCGGCTTATCTACCATAGAAGAAATTATACCGCAGTTAAATCAAAGCGCGTATGACTACATAGGGAAATATATGGATAAAGGCGGGAAAGCGATGTGGTCGAGAAATATTCCAACCTTTATAAAGTGTGGGGTTAGAAAACGTGACGTAATCGGTCCGACGAATGAAGACGAAACCTCATTTCTTGTGTCAGGCGAAGCGGAGATCGTTACGGAATACGGCGAAATAATAAAGCTTGACAAAGGCAAAGTGTATAAGGCACTTTCCCAAGTAACAACTTGCAACTAAAGCGATACCCAAAAGGTCGTTATTGAAAAATCACGGCAAAATGGAATAACGCCCAATCGCCAAGCGGATTAGCGGCGATGGGCGTTCTTTTGCCGTTTCAATTCTTTTGACCGATTTAGTTAAGTGGTTTGGGGTGTGCCCTTACACGGCGCCGCGAAGCGGCGACGCTTGTATACATGTAAGGGCACACCCCAATCTCAAATGAAGAAAATTAGCGTTTTTTAGTGGTGAATTTTTGGGTTGTAAATCGTCAAAATTCGGTGGTCACTTTAAAAGATTGTAAAAAAATATTTTATGATTTTTTTAAATATCTCTTGACAAAAGCAAAGATATTTGATATACTTTACTCGAAAATAGATTAGTCGGAATAAACCGAGTAAAAATAAAGGTGGAATGTCATGAAAAAATTTATTGGTCGTGAACGTGAAATCGCACAGCTTAAAAATTTATATGATGGTACGGATTTTCAGTCTGCGCTTGTTTATGGTCGCCGTAGAATCGGCAAAAGCGAGCTTATTAAACAGAGTGTAAAAGGTAGCCGATTAACCGTTTTATACTATGAATGTAAGCAAACTACCGAGAAAAACAATATCGATGGCTTATCGGAAATTATGGCGGAAAAGTTAAATTTCCCCAAACCAGATTTCCCCTCG
>JAZRGJ010000021.1:0-7704 GCA_045644125.1 Eubacteriales bacterium
TTTTTAAAATCATTTCATGCACGCAAGTGCATTTCATTAAAAAAAGGAACAGATTTTGTCTGTTCCTTTTTTATTCTCGGAATCACTTTTGGTATGAGTCAAAACGCCTTTTCGTTTGATTTCTATTGACTTTTTTTTCGCGTGTGATATAATTATGATATAATTTAATCTCAAGGAGAGTATGACGATGAGAAAGAAGCTTGGCTTAATATTTCTTGCGCTTATTACCGTAATAAGCCTTCTTGTACTTGCTTCGTGTGATAGCGGGAGTTCAAAAGACAATGATGACGACAATGAGGAAAAACTCAAGCACAAATACGGTGCATGGGTAGAGGAAATTCCCGCAACATGCACGAATGACGGAACTCATGGCTACTACTATTGTTCAGACTGCGGAAAATACTTTGATAAGAGCAAAAAGGAGCTTGAAAGCCTTGTTATAATAAGTGAAGGTCATAATTTTATCAACGACGTTTGTACCAAATGCGACTTCAAAATAGTTTATGCCGAGGGGCTTGAATTCGAGCTTGTAAACAACGAATACTACAAAGTTAAAGATATAGGAACTTGCAATGATACCGAGCTTTACATTCCTAAAACTTATAACAATCTTACCGTTAAAGAAATTGGCTATGCTGCGTTCTCTGATTGCACAAGCCTTACAAGCATTGTAATCCCCAATAATGTCACATACATCGACGCCTATGCATTCGCGGATTGCGACAGCCTTATTAGCGTTGAAATTCCAAATAGCGTCACAAGCATTGGCGATTCTGCGTTTAGAGATTGTGATAATCTATTAAAGATAACAATCCCGAGCGCTGTCACAAATATTAGTGAGGATATGTTTTATGGTTGCAACAGTCTTACAAGCGTCACTATCCCAGACAGCGTTACAAGCATTGGTGTTTCCGCGTTCGAGTATTGTGGAAGTCTTGCGAGTGTAACCATCCCTGGTAGCGTTACAAGCATAGGTGGTTTGGCATTCTCGGCTTGTGAAATGCTTACGAGAGTAACTATCGAAAAAGGCGTTACAAGTATTGGTGCCAATGCGTTTCGCGAGTGCTATAGCTTAACCAGCATAATAATACCCAGTAGTGTTAAATCTATAGGCGATTATGCGTTCGGTTGTTGCACCAGCCTTAAAAATATCACGGTGGAAGATGGTAATACGGAATACATGTCTTTGGACGGAAATCTATACAATAAAGACGGAAAAACTATTATTCACTACGCTGTAGGGAAGGCTGATGCAGAGTTTAAATTCCCGAACGGAGTAACTTCAGTTGGTTACGGTGCGTTTTCGTACTCTGATAATCTTACGAGCATAATTATCCCTGACGATGTCACCGAGATTGATACCTATGCATTTTATGGTTGTGACAATCTATCGAGCATTACTCTTGGAAAAAGCATAAGCTCAATAGGTGACGATGCATTTTATTCTTGCGATAAGCTTGTTGAGGTTGTAAATAAGTCAAGCCTTGATATAGATTTGGGTTCTAAAGCTAACGGCTACGTTGCTTATTATGCAAAAGAAGTGCATGCGGGTACAAGCAAAATAGTTAATAAAAACGATTATCTTTTCTACAACTTTAATGGAGTTAATTATCTTTTAGCCTGCGCAGGAAATGAAACGAAATTAACCTTGCCCGCAAGCTACAACGGTGAGAATTATGAAATTTATAAGTATGCTTTCTACGATAATGACCAAATAACAAGCGTAACTATCCCTGACGGTGTTACAAGCATCGGCTCTTATGCGTTCGCTTTTTGCGGAAGTCTTACAAGTGCAACTATAGGAAATAGTGTCACAAGCATAGGCGAAGATGCGTTCTATAATTGCAATAATCTATTGAGCGTAACAATCGGAAAGGGTGTAACTTCAATAGAAGCGAAAGCATTTGAATGGTGCGAAAAGCTCGTTGAAATTATAAATAAATCAAGTCTTAATTTATTCGCAGGTTCTAATGCTAACGGTTGCGTTGCATATTATGCAAAAGAAGTACATACAGGTACAAGCAAAATAGTTAATAAGAACGATTATCTTTTCTGTAACTTTAATGGGGTTAATTATCTTTTAGGCTACGTAGGAAATGAAACTAATCTCACGCTTCCCGCAAGCTACAACGGTGAAAATTATGAAATTTATAAGTATGCCTTTCAAGGAAACAAAAATCTAATTTCGATAACCGTTTCGAACGGTGTAAGCTCAATAGGCAATGAAGCGTTCGCTTTTTGCGACCGCCTTAAAAATGTAACAATCGGAAAAGAAGTAAGCTCGATAGGCAATGAAGCGTTCAGTTCGTGCGATAGTCTTGAAAACGTGACATTTGAAGATACTTCAACATGGTATATAGACGAAACGAAAATCGACGTTTCTAATTCTCAAAACAACGTAGATTACTTCACATCAGAGTATTTGCTTTGTAATTTTTACAAAAAATAAAAGCAAGCAACCGTTACGCTCACCGATGATGAAAACAAAAAACGAGGCGGAGTTAAATTCTCTGCCTCTCCTTTTACGTTATAATGTTCATTTGCGAAGAGCCTCGATACTCGGAATATAAGGATATGTTCAAAAATTTGAGCGAAGTTTTATCTATTGAAAAATAAAAATAAAATACAATAAAAAAGGAACAGATTTTGTCTGTTCCTTTTTGCTCCGCTAAATGCGGAGTTTTTTATTTGCTATAAAGCTTATCTTCGTCGATTTTAATTTCGCCGTTTTCGGATTCGTGTTTTTTAACGCACTCTTCTGCTAAAAACTCAAGTTGCGCGTTTAAAGAGCGCTTGTTAGCTTTCGCAACTTCCGTTATTTTATATAAAAGCTCCGGCTCGAATCTTATGCCTGTTTGTATTCTGTTAGTTGCCATAGATAATAACTCCTCTGAAATGGTTTAATAAAATTAGTATTGATAAAATTAATTTCCCTTTGTGAAGTTTTCCTCTGCGTATCTTCCGGGGGAGATGCCGAAGAAGCTTTTGAAGGCTCGGGAGAAGCTTGAAACGTCGGCAAAGCCGACCGAGGCGGCAACCGTGGCTGTCGGGAGCTTTTTGCTTCGGAGAAGATTGGCGGCGGTGTTCATTCTGTGGCTATGGAGATAAGCGCCGGGGGATTCTTTCACGGCTTCCTTGAAAATTTTGGTGAAATACGTGCGGTTGAGATAGAGTCGGTCGGAAATGTCGTTAACGGTGATTCCCGTTTGAAATTCGGTTTCTATTATATTCAATGCGTGCTTGACGTAGTTTCCTTGCATGGAGCGAGGCTCTTCGTGCATTTTTATAAGGCTTATAATTTCCCATATTTTTGCGAGCAAAAATTCCTCATAGCCGAGCGCATTTTCAAGATAATCGGGGTGCGTTGCGGCGTCGAAAAAGCAATTTTTAAGGTAAGGCGCTTTGAAAACGTCACGCTTTTTTACCGTTTCGGGAAGCTCGGATTTTGCGTGAAAGCATATCCAAATATATTCCCAAGGCTCGAATTTATCTGCCTCGTAGTAGGTTATTTCCTCGGGCTTGATAACGAAAACTTCATTTTCCGAAAGCTTGAAATCGCCCCTGTCAGTTTTGAATTCGCCCTTGCCGGAAACGACAAAATGCAAAATGTACCAATCTCCCGCAACCGTTGCCCAAGCTTGTGATGCGGAGCATAGCTCTCTTCCGCAGGAAACGGGCGTTATATCTTGAAAATCCTTGGCAAGCACGAGTTTTTTAATAACCGTGCGCTCGTTTTTATTTGAGTGCATAAAATATCCGCCTTTTATAAAATAAGGTTTTGCCCCGCATATATTTTAACATATTATACGACAAAATGCAATGGAATAAGTTGAGATTTTATAGTATAATTAAACTGATGAGATATATAAATATTTAATCAACTCACGAAAGAGGAGTACGCTTTATGAAAAGAACGGCTAAAATAATAGCAATGGCCTTGTTTTTGGCGATTTTTGTAACAACGCTTATTCTCGCTATTTCCGCAAATCCCGAAGCTTACGTTGCAAGGGTTGACGGTGTCGGATATACGACGGAAGAGGCGGCAAAGGATGCAATACGTGAGGGCTCAAGCGTTGAGCTTCTTTGCGATTTCAAGCAGAATATTGAAAAAAGCGGCGTTTCCTACACCGTAAATCTCGGAGCTTTCAGCGTGCCGGGCTTCGTTTCCGAAACGCATAAGGTGGAGCGCTCGGGTAACAACGTCAGTCTTGTTCCCGCATCCTCTGACGAAATATTCACGGTAAGCTTTAACTACGGCGGAATTTCCGCAAGCTCGACTGCGGCTCTCGGAACTTCTCTTAAAGCTCCGTCCGCATTTGATATTTATCCGATGCTGAACGAAGAAACCAAGGAATATACGGTACTTAACTTCACGGTAAACGGTGGAAATACGGTAAACGCTGACTCCGTTGCGACAGTAGAGGCGACAACTGTTCCCGCCGCCGTTATCGTATGGTCGAGTGAGGATGGAAGCGAAGTTCTCGGAACGAGCTATTGCCTGCCGGGGGATGACGCAGCGCTTCCCGAATTTTCCGGAAAAGACATTGCCGACGACCATAGCCCCGAGTGGTACAGCTACGGAAGAATCGCTTGGAATTCGGACGACGTTGCCGCGGCTCTTGAGGGAATCAAGACGGGCGGAGAATACAGAATCCGCGCGGTAATGGGAAAGAAAAATCCCGATAATATTCCCGGCCTTAAAATTAACTTGACGCTTCGCTCGAATTATATTCTCAACTTCTATATACCCGAGGTTGCCGGAATATCCGAGCTTACAGTATCCACAACGCCCGACGGCTCAACCTCGATAACCCGTCTTGATTCCGGCGCCGGCACGATAGAGGGCGTGCGCTACAATAAATTCTCGTATCTTTTCGGCGCGGCTGATACCGCTATCGTCAAGTTCTACGTGCTTTACACGCTTGACGGGCAAAGATTTTCATACGAAATGGACTACGGAGTTCCGATTTATGCGGCAAGCGCAATGCAGCAGCTTCCGTGCGATGCGGTTTACTCAAAATCCCTTATAATCAACATCGCAAACTACGCCGATAAGGTTTTGGATTTTTGCGGCGGCGATAAAACTTCAATAGGAGCAAAAACTTACGCAAAGCTTCTTGAGCTTTACGGCGAAGATTATCTTGGCGCTTACAACTCGCTCTCAAACGATAAATTCCAAGAGGGCGGTGAAATATACGAAAAGCTTGGCGTTGCCAACGTAAAAACCGGCGAGGCAATGAAATACGTTGACGCTTTGAGCTTTAATTTTGATACCTACGCTCCTGCATTTCTTCTTCGTCCCTCGGAGCAGGCTCTTGCGACGGACGGATTTAAGGTTTACGTTAAGTACGGCGATGCCGAATTTTCCGAGGCGAGCTATAACGAGGACGGCGGATATTACGTTTCATTCCTCGGAAGAAGCGGAGATAATCAGGAGAGCTTTTCGGCTAAAAGACTTGCTGATAGCGTGAGTTTTGAATTCAGAAGCGGAGATACCGTGCTCGGCGGCATTGAATATAACCTTGCGGCATACATAAATTCAATGCTTGACGACGCTCACGGAAACGAATCTGCAATTATTGCGGCAAAGGCTATCTACGCTTTCTCGCTTGCGGCGAAGGATTACGTTTCAAACAGCGATTCCGAAAATGAAGGGCTTCCTTGCATGGACTTTGACGCTGACCACAGCTGTGACGTTTGCAAAAAGCAGATTTCCGTTTGCTACGACGAGAGCGACGACCACCGCTGCGACGTTTGCAACGAAAAGCTTTCAAAGCTTTGCCGTGACGCAGATAAAAACAACGTGTGCGACGTATGCGGAAACGACACGACTTATAAATACGTAATAGTGATAGGCGTTGACGGCGGCGGCGCATTCTTCCGTGACACTGAAACGCCGAATTTGGATAAAATATTCGCAGAGGGCGCTGTTTCGTACGAGGTTCTCACCGAAATCCCCTCTATTTCCGCTCAAAACTGGGGCGCAATACTCCACGGAGTTAAGGCGGGCGTCCACGGATGCACGAACACCAACACCTTGCAGGGCACGAATCCCGACGGCACGATTGACACGAGCGTAAACCGCTTCCCCAAGGATTCCGACATTCCCAGCTTCTTAAGAGTAGTTAAAGAAGCGTGGCCCGATGCTAACGTTGCCTCCATTACCAACTGGGCGAATATAAGCTACGGAATGGTTGAGGACGGACTCGGCATTTATATGCCTTATCTTGACACGGATGTTAATAATACGGACAGAGACGTTACCGACACGGTAATCTCCTACGTTAACTCTTATGATCCCACTCTCGTTTTCATTCAGCTTAACGAGGCTGACACGTTCGGTCACCGTTACGGCTACGGAACTGAAGAGCATCTCGGAAAAATAACCGAGCTTGACGGATACATAGGCGAAATTTACGATGCTTATAAAGAAAAGGGAATCCTTGACGAAACTCTCTTCATAGTAACAGCCGACCACGGCGGAACGCCCACCAAGGAAAACGGCGCGGCAGGCGGCGACCACGGCGGAACGACGGATGCGGAAATGCACGTTATGTTCGCCGCGGCAGGTAAAACCGTTCAAAACGGTGAAATAAAAGACATGGAAATGCGTGACTGCGCGGCGGTTGTTCTTTATGCGCTCGGTCTTGACGCGCCCATAACCTACACGGCGCGTGTTCCCGATGGCATTTTCGGCGGAGTTAAAGCTCCCGCAGAGCGCCCGTCTTACGTAAATCCCGATAGCGACCGCTATCATGAAACCGTAGAAACGCCCGACGTTAATTCCGATGCGTTTATCAGCAACGTGCTCACCGACAAGACGCTTTTGCATTACCTCTCCTTTGACGGTAACGCAGGCGACCTCGTTGGAAATATTGAGGCGGAAGAAATGCTCAAGGTTGCTTATAAAGACGCATATTTCGGAAAGGGTGTAAGCCTTGAATCAGGCTACTTGAATATCCCCGAATTTTCATTCGGTGAAAATTCCTTTACCGTTGCAACCTGGATAGACACGAGAGGCGCAGCTCCCGACCCCGTAATCTTCGGTAATAAGGACTGGGGCGCAGGCAAGAACTACGGAATGGTTCTCGTTATAAATCAGTCCGGAAAGCTCACTCTTAACGTTGGTAACGGCGAATCGAGATACGACTTTGCAATAGACCTCCCGCGTGACTACCGTGACGGCTGGATGCACATTATGCTCGTCGTGGATAAGGACAACGCAAAGATTCGCTTCATAATAGATTTTGAAGAGGTTTACGAGAAGTCGATAAACCAAACCATGCTTGACGTTATCTATTCGTCCGAATTCCTTAATATAGGTCAGGACGGCACGGGACAGTACTATCCTCTCACCGCAACTCTTGACGAATTTATGATATTCGACGGAATTTTAAATTCCGATGAGATTGCAAGCTTTGCGGAATATTACGGACAAAAGGTTGACACGATTCGCAATCAGGAATCAAAAGAAACTCCCGATGAGGACGACGAGGGCTACATCGGAAACTACGTTGATAAATACATAGGCGACGAGCTTCTTCTTTATCTTCCTTTCGACGGAAGCCTTGACGCAAGCGCAGGACAGAGCGCTACGGCAAGCGGCGCGCTTACTTACGAAGACGGCTTCTTCGGCGAGGCGCTTCGGGTTAAGGACGGCGCTTACGCAAGCGTTAACGGAATAGAGCTCGGCTCGGGAAGCTA
>JAZRGJ010000022.1:0-11128 GCA_045644125.1 Eubacteriales bacterium
TATACCTCGCCTGAACCCGATCCCGATTTGGTAATAAGAACGGGCGGCGATTTCAGAACTTCAAACTTCCTTATTTGGCAGTCAGCATATTCCGAGTATTATATAACTCAAACTCTTTGGCCCGATTTTGACGAAAATGAAATAATAAAGGCCGTAACCGAGTTTTCTTCGAGAAAAAGAAGATTTGGCGGTCTTGACAAGGAAGATTTAAAAGATAAATGAAAACGAGAACTTTAACGGCGCTTGCGCTGACACTTATTTGCATCCCGATACTTTTTCTTTCTGCTTCCATAGTATACCCCATATTTATATCGGTTCTTTCGGTAGTTGCGATATATGAAATTATGAATTGTCTTGGGCTTTCAAAGAAATGCTCGTTGATAATTCCGGCATCCGTTTTCTCGGCGGCAATGCCTATCATTACGTTTTTCATGGGGAATGAAAATATAGGAAGCGTTGCCGTAATATGCTTTATTTTAAGCTTTATTCTTATGCTCTATTACTTTACGCTTGCTGTTATAGCGCGCGGAGAGCTTAAGTTTTTTAATATGGCAGCCGCCTACGTCTTGGCGGAATACGTAACCGTGGCTTTCACAGCCCTAACGGCTCTGAGATACGTTCCCGCAGGATTCTTCACGTTCCTTCTCGTATTTATCGGAGCGTGGTCGTGCGATACCTTTGCGTACCTTTTCGGCTCTCGCTTCGGCAAGCATAAGCTTATTCCCGAAATAAGCCCGAAGAAAACTGTTGAGGGCTCTTTGGCAGGCGTTATCTCGGCAATTTTCGTTTTCATGCTTTACGGCTTGATTCTCGATCTTGCGACCGAGCTTTCAGTAAATTATATAACGCTTCTCGTATCCGGTTTTTTGGTTTCGGTAGTTGCGCAGATTGGCGATCTTATTGCGTCGCTTGTGAAGCGTGAGTGCGGAATCAAGGATTACGGCAAGCTCTTTCCCGGTCACGGTGGAGTTATGGACAGATTCGACTCTATTCTTGCGGTATCGATGCCGCTCCTTCTCATCTGTCTTGCATTCCCCCCATTCTCATAAAAATATAATAAGAAGCGCAGAAAGAGATTTATAGCGAAAAACTATATATCTCTTTTTGTTCCAATATGAAAAGGAAATCTTATGAAAAAAACGATAGCGGTCCTCGGCGCAACGGGCTCGGTCGGCGCGCAAGCGCTTGACGTTGCCGAAAAGCGAGGCTTTGACGTTGATTTTATTTCCGCAAACCAAAGCATCAAAGAAGCGGAAGCCATAGCAAGAAAATTCTCACCTCGATTTGTCGCAATGAAAGACGAAGCGGCGGCAAGGGATTTGAAAATCCGCCTTTCCGATACCGGCATCAAGGTGCTATCGGGAAACGAGGGTATACTTTCGGGCATTGCCGAAACTAAAGCGACGACCGTCGTTAACTCAATAATCGGCGAGGCAGGACTTTTGCCTACGCTTGCCGTAATAGATTCCGGTAAAAGACTTGCGCTTGCAAATAAAGAATCTTTAGTCATTGCGGGAGAAACTGTTATTTCTCGCGCACGTGAAAAGGGCGTTGAAATAATTCCGGTAGACAGCGAACATTCCGCAATTTTTCAGTCGTTGAAAGCCGGAAGACAGTCGGAAATCAAGAAAATAATTCTCACAGCGTCCGGCGGCCCGTTTTACGGAAAAAGCCCCGAGGAGCTGAAAGCGGTAACTCTTGCCGACACGCTTCTTCACCCAACATGGAAAATGGGAAAGAAAATAACCGTGGATTCGGCAACTCTTATGAATAAGGGCTTCGAGGTTATCGAAGCTTGTCACCTTTTCGGCGTTCCCGCTGAGAAAATCGAGGTTGTCGTTCACCGTGAAAGTATATTACATTCCGCCGTTGAATATATTGATAATACTGTAATCGGCGAGTTTTCCGTCCCCGATATGCGTATGTGCGTTCAATATGCGGTTGATTATCCCGCTCGATGCGAGGCGGTTGCAGACGAGCTTGATTTATTCAAGGTCGCAAATCTCAGCTTTGCAAAGCCCGATAAAGAGGCGTTTCCGCTTCTTCAGCTCGCCTTTGAAGCAATGAAGCTTGGCGGCGCTATGCCGGCAATTCTTAACGCGGCAGACGAGGTTGCCGTAGCAAGCTTCCTCGCAGAAGAAATAAGCTTTGCCGAAATTTCGGAAAAAGTTATTAAAACCTTTGATAAAATGTCGGACAGATGCGGTAAATATACCGTAGAAGAATTGATAGCCATTGACCGCGAGGCAAGAAAAATTTGCAAGGAGATATGATTTGAGCACCCCCCTTATAATAGTTATAGCCGTTCTCGTTTTCGGTTTTCTTATATTTATTCACGAGTTTGGCCACTTTATATTTGCCAGAATATTTAAAGTTAAAATAAATGAATTTTCAATAGGTATGGGCCCCGCTCTTCTTTGGTATGACTCTAAAAAGAGCGGCATACGCTATAAGCTCGCTATGTTTCCCATCGGCGGTTACGTAGCTATGGCAGGAGAGGATGACGAGAGCGACGATCCCAATTCCTTTGATAAAAAGCCTGCGTGGCAAAGATTTATAATAACCTTTGCGGGTGCTTTCGTTAATATTCTTTTCGGCTTTATCGCAATGATAGTTTTAACCTCAATGATAAACGTCGGAAATACGAAAATTCACTCATTTGCAGAGGGAAGCACGTCTTCCGAGGCGCTTATGGCGGGAGATGAAATCCTTGAGGTTGAGGGTAAGCGCGTAAGAATAGCAGACGAGCTTGCGTATGAAATCATGAGAAAGGGATATGAGCCGGTTGACGTGCTCGTTTTGCGTGGCGGCGAAGAGGTTTTAATTCCGGACGTAAAATTCCCAAGCTCAGAGGAATCCGGGCAGGTTTTCGGAATGCTCGACTTTGCCGTTACCAGAGTTGAAAAAAGCTTCGGCGTTGTAATGTCGTATTCCTTTAGTAAATCGTGGCTTATGGTCAGAATGTGCTGGGTGTCTATTATAGACCTTATAACAGGAAGATATACTCTTGCGGCTGTATCGGGCCCGGTTGGAATTTCAAATGCGATAGGAGATGCGGCGGCAAACGGATTTGCTCCGCTGCTCAATATAGTAGTCATAATCAGCATAAATCTCGGATTTATGAACCTTTTGCCTATTCCTGCGCTTGACGGCGGCAGACTTTTAACCGTGTTTATCGAAATGATAACGAAGAAAAGGCTTCCGCAGAAAGTCGAGGGAATGATAAACGGAATAGGACTTATACTTCTTCTCATTCTTTCATTCGTAATAATGATAAAGGACGTTGTCGGACTTATAATATGAATTACAATCTTTTCAGAAGAAAAACGAAACCCGTCACGGTGGGCGGCGTCGGTATCGGCGGAGAAAACAGAATAATCATTCAGTCGATGACTAACGTTGACACTCATGACGTTTTGGCGTGCTATGGGCAGATAAAATCCTTGGAGGAAAAGGGATGCGACGTCGTAAGACTTGCCGTCCCCGATATAGAAGCTGCCGAAAGCTTTCGTGAGCTGAAGCGCCTCGGGGTGTCGATTCCACTTGTTGCGGATATTCATTTCGACTATAAAATAGCTCTTGCGGCTATTCGCGCGGGAGCTGATAAGATAAGAATAAATCCCGGAAATATCGGGGATAAAAACAAAATAAACGAGGTGTGCCGCGCCGCAAAGGAAAAGGGCTTGCCTATAAGAATTGGCGTTAATTCAGGCTCGCTTGAGAAAAGTATTCTTGCAAAGCACGGCTCGCCGACTGCGGAGGCGCTTGCGGAAAGCGCGCTTTATCATGCGTCGCTTCTCGAAGAGCTTGATTTTCACGATATAGTAATATCGGTTAAAGCCTCCGACACGCTTTCAATGATAAGAGCAAACAGAATACTTGCGGAAAAAACGGAATACCCCTTGCATCTTGGCGTAACGGAGGCGGGCTTTGGAATCCGCGCCGTAACCAAAAGCAGTATAGGAATCGGCGCTCTTTTATCCGAGGGTATAGGTGACACGGTGCGTGTTTCTTTAACGGACAAGCCCGAGGAGGAGATAAAGGCGGCGAAAGAGATTTTGAGAGCCGTCGGTGTAGACGAGTCTTGCGGAATGGATATAGTTGCTTGTCCTACCTGCGGAAGAACGAAGATAGACCTCATCAAAATAAGCCGTGAGTTTGAAGAGCGCGCCGCAGAAGAGGGGCTTCTTGACAAGCCCTTGAAGGTTGCGCTTATGGGCTGCGTTGTAAACGGCCCCGGCGAAGCGCGCGAAGCCGATATAGGAGTAGCCGGCGGAATTGGCGAAGGGCTGCTCTTCAAAAACGGAGAAATAATAAGAAAAATCAAGGAAGACGAGCTTGTTTCAGAGCTTATACGTGAAATCAAGCTTATGTAGCTCTTACCTAGGAGATATAATGCAGAAGAATTTTTTTGACGTATTCGCAAGATATAAGCCGACAGAGGAGAAAGCAAATCTTCTCAAAAGAGGCAAAAATGCGAAGTTCAGATATATGAGAGAGCCGATGCGCGTTGAAGTTGAGCTTGATTTCGATTCGCACGAGGACGCAGAGCTTCTTTACGAAATAGAAGACGAATGTCGTGAGTTTTACAATGCGGAATCTTTTAGAATACTTCCGCACTTCCCAACGAGTGAGTTTAACGAAACGAGGTTTTCGGAGATTTCGGCAGAGGCGGCTCTTTGCGGAGCTGTAACCAACGGATTTTTCACAGATGCTGAATATCATGTTCTTGAAGACCGAATAGTTATCAAGATTCCTTATTCCTACCACGGAATAGAATTCGTTAAAAATGCAAACACGGAAACGATACTTGAAAATATATTAAAAAGCAGATACGGTGTCGAAAAGCGCATCGTTATAGAAGAGAGCGAAAACAGCGCCGCGCATGAGGAAAAGTGGCGCATTAAAAGGCTTGAAATCCTCAAAAACGCAGAGCGTGAATCAATAGCGGAGTTTGACCGTCGCAGAGAGGAAACGAGGCGCGAGAGGGAAGAGGAAGCAAGAGCGAAAGACCCTCATTACGACTTTGAAGCAATTGCGGGAATTTCCACGGAAACCGGCAAAAACGAATACATAAGCGAAACGTCGGCGAAGATGGGAGCAACGGTATACGACTACTCCTCGGCGGAGCTTATTTACGGAGAGGATTTCGATATTTTTGAGCCGACGCCTCTTTCAGAGCTTGGCAACACGAAAAACACGACGGTATTTTTAGGAACGGTTTTTGAAATCAGCACGAAAGATACGAGAGCCGGCGATAAAACGTCGGTAATGATAGGTATTTCGGACGGCGCTTCGGGAATTTACGTTAAGCGCACCGTGCTCGTTGAAGAAGCGGATTGGGTGAAAAAGCTTTCCCCGGGGCGTGACGTTGCCGTTTTCGGCAAGGTCATGTACGATAAGTTTGATAACGAGCCTTTCGTTTCCGCAAGGGGCATCAAGGCTATTTCAAAAGTGCTTCGTGAGGATAACGCAGAGGAGAAGCGAGTTGAGCTTCATCTTCACACCACTATGTCGCAAATGGATGCGCTAATCGCCCCCGATGAGCTTGTAAAAACGGCTATTAAGTGGGGGCATAAGGCGATTGCCGTAACTGACCACGGAAACGTGCAATCGTTCCCCGAAGTTATGCTTGCTCTTGAAAAATCCAAGAGCGACTTAAAGGTTCTTTACGGAATAGAGGGTTATTTCGTAAACGATACCGCAAGGTGCATATTCGGAGAAAATCTTCCCGCATTTGACGGGGAGATGGTAGTTTTTGACGTTGAAACGACGGGACTTTCAAACAGAACCTGTAAGCTTATCGAAATCGGCGCCGTAAAAATCAAAAACGGCGAAGTTATCGATAAAATGGATATATTCGTCGATCCCGAAACGGAGATTCCGCCTGAAATCGTTAAGTTGACTCATATAACCGACGAAATGGTAAAGGGCGCTCCAAAGGAAAGAGAAGCCGTTCGTGAGTTTCTTGATTTCGTAGGCGACGATATGCTTATAGCGCACAACGCAAACTTCGATATAGGATTTATACGAGTTGCGTGCGAAAGACAGGGCTTTGAATTCAAGAACGCATATCTTGACACCTTGGGCCTTTCCCGATATATCAACCCCGAGCTTAAAAATCATAAGCTCGATACCTTGGTTGAGCTTTATAATCTCGGAGAGTTTAATCATCACAGAGCCTCAGACGACTCCGAGGTGCTGGCGCGTATCTTCTTCGAAATGCTCTCTCGCTTAAAGAGCGAGGGCATAACCAGCTTCGAGCGCGCGATAGACGAAATGGGCGCTGACGTTGACCCGTTAAAGCTTAAGGCTCACCACATAATAATATTTGCAAAAAACAACGAGGGACTTAAAAATCTTTATAAGCTCGTTTCCATGAGCTATCTTGATTATTTCGGAAGCTTTGGCAGAGCGAAAAAGGTTCCCCGTATGCCGAAATCGGTTATAGAACAGCATAGAGAGGGGCTTATTATCGGCTCCGCTTGCGAATCGGGCGAGCTTTATCAAGCTATCCTTGAGGGCAAAAAGGGCGACGAGCTTGACGAAATAGCGAGGTTTTACGATTATTTCGAAATCCAGCCTATCTGTAACAACCGCTTCCTTATAGCAGAGGAAAAGGTGCCCGATGAGGATACGCTCAAGGATATAAACAAACAGATTTACGATCTTGGCAAAAAGCTCGGTAAGCTCACTTGCGCAACGTGCGATGCGCATTTCTTGAATAAAGAGGACGAAATTCACCGCAGAATAGTGCTTTCCGGAATGAAATTTTCCGATGCGGATAAGGAGCTTCCCATTTATTTAAGAACTACAGAGGAAATGCTCGGGGAGTTTGACTATCTCGGTGACGATATTGCGAGAGAGGTAGTAATAGAAAACACTAATAAAATCGCCGATATGTGCGAAAAAATAAGACCTATTCCTCTCGGCAGATACGAGCCCGACCTACCGGGCGCAAAGGAAGAGCTTATATCTTCCTGCTGGCAAAGAGCGCACGATTGGTATGGAGATGAGCTTCCGGAAATAGTTGAGAAGCGTCTGAAAAAAGAGCTTGACTCAATTATCTCAAACGGATTTGCGGTTCTTTATATGATTGCGGTTAAGCTCGTTGCGTATTCCGAAAGCTTAGGCTATCTCGTCGGCTCGCGCGGCTCCGTTGGCTCGTCATTCGTTGCTACGATGTCGGGAATTTCCGAGGTTAACCCTCTTCCTCCGCATTACAGATGCCAGAAATGTCGCTACAGCGAATTTATAACCGACGGCTCCGTTGGCTCAGGCTTTGACCTTGAAGATAAAAAATGCCCCGTCTGCGGAGAATGGCTTTATCAGGACGGCCACGACATCCCATTCGAAACCTTCCTTGGCTTTAAGGGCGATAAATCCCCCGATATAGACCTTAATTTCTCGGGCGACGTTCAGGGAAGAGTTCATAAATACACCGAAGAGCTCTTCGGTACAGGACAGGTTTTCCGCGCGGGAACAACGACAACTTTAGCCTCGAAAACCGCATGGGGTTACGTAAGCAAATATCTTGAGGAAAGACGCCTCAAGCTTTCAAAAGCTGAAATTTCGCATATGGCAACAAAGCTTGTCGGAATAAAAAAGAGCACGGGACAGCATCCCGGCGGTATTATCGTTGTTCCAAAGGAATACGATATATACGACTTCACCCCCGTTCAGCACCCGGCAGACGATCCCAAATCCGATACGGTAACAACGCACTTCCAGTTCTCGTATCTTCACGATACGATACTTAAGCTCGACGAGCTCGGACACGATATGCCGACGAAGTATAAAATGCTTGAACGCTACACGAACACGAGCGTGCTGGACGTTAAAATGAACGATAAGAGCGTTTACGAGCTTTTCGCATCAACCCGCCCTCTCGGAATTACCCCCGATGATATTGGCGGCTGTCAGCTCGGAACGTTTGGCATACCCGAAATGGGAACTCGCTTCATTCAGCAGGTTCTTCTTGACGCAAAGCCGAAAAACTTTGCCGACCTTCTTCAGATTTCGGGACTCACTCACGGAACTGACGTTTGGCTCGGTAATGCGCAGGACCTTATTAAAGAGGGCATTTGCACGATTTCCGAGGTTGTTGGAACACGTGACGGAATAATGCTCTACCTCATAAGGCGCGGCCTTGACGACTCGATGTCATTTAAAATCATGGAAGACGTTAGAAAGGGCAAGGGCTTAAAGCCCGAATATGAAGCGGAAATGCTTGCCCACGGAGTTCCTGAGTGGTACATCGGCTCGTGCAAAAAAATAAAGTACATGTTCCCGAAAGCGCACGCAGCGGCGTACGTTATGTCGGCTATCCGCCTTGGATGGTATAAGATTTACTATCCGATGGAGTTTTATGCGGCGTTCTTCACCGTAGCTCCCGGCGGCTTTGACGCAGAAATAGTCGGTGGCGGTTATTCCCGTGTTTCGCAGGCTATAAAGGACATCGAAGCCAAGGGTAACGAAGCAAGCGCAAAGGACGGAGAAACTCACGCAACCCTACAGCTCGTCCGTGAAGCTTTGGCGCGCGGCGTTGAATTCTTAAACGTTGACCTTAAGAAGAGCGATGCCGTTGCATTCCTTCCCGAAAACGGAAAGATCCGTATGCCCTTTAATTCTCTTACCGGCCTTGGCGATACGGCAGCCGAGAAGATAATCGAGGCAAGAGATAAATACGAAATTTTCTCAATCGAAGAGCTTCGTGAGCGTACGGGAATATCTAAAACCGTCATAGAAATCTTAAGGCGCAACCACGTTCTTGACGGACTTTCTGAAACTAATCAGTTTTCACTTTTCTAAAAAAATGAGCGGCAGGCGTATTCTTTGCGTCCTGCCGCTTTAGTTATCAGTTCAAAAAAAGAGAAAGAAGAAGTATTATAGCGCACTCCTTATCTCCGCCTTTGGAAAACAAAAGAAAAGCCGCAATACCGAGAATTAAAATCTCCTCAGTTCCAAAGCCCCTCTTAAAAAGCGATATTTTCTTAAGATCAAAGCCTTTTCCGAAAAGGGAGCGGAATACCGAAACGCTCTCGTTTTTGTCTTCCGTATTTTCGTTATGTAACGGCGCGTCGTTTTCTTCTGCGAAAAGATTTCCGCAATAAGCGTCGGGGACAGCCATTCCAGTGTCTTGAGTTCCAAAATCCCGAGTGTACATTATCAAGGCTCCTTTCTTTTTACGTTATCCAAAACGTCAGCTATCGTAAGCATGGTTTCAATGCTCTTTTTTCTATCCTCGGAAAGAAATGATTCAAGCGAGCGTAAAAGCTCGTTTCTCTTCGAGCGACGGGGCGTGAAAGTGGGCGTAGCGCTCGTTTCTTTTGTTGGCTCATCCGTCTTTTCCTCTTCTTTTTTTCCGGCTTCCGCCGCCTCGCCCATAGCCTTGATTTTTTCAACGAGCTCCGGATTTTCCATAATCATTCCGATAATTTTATTAAGCTCAAGCTCTGCCATTTATCCGCGCCTCTTATATTCTTGCATAATGCGCGCGGCATCACGCATATTGAGTTTGTCAGCGCTTTCCATTATAGCGCGTATTTTATTCATTTCGCTTTTCGGGGGAGCGGATTTCGGCAAATCGTATCCGTGCTTGGCGGCAATATCGCTTATAACTTGCCAAAGCTCATCATCCGGTTTTTCGCTAAGCTCGCGCAGCTTTTCTTTATTGATTTTCATCAAATCACCTCACATAGTTATCTACCTTTATTTTATGATAGAAATAATATTATGTGAAACTTATTTTGCTATAAAAAATTTGTTGCAATTTTTATTTTATTATGTTAGAATAATTCTATAATGAAAGAAATGGAGAAAATAAGATGGATAAACCCCATATGCCGAAGCGCCGTGGCGTGTCGGACGGAATTGAAGCCCCTAAAAATATCAAAGAGCTTCCCGCTTATATAATCAAAAAAATCAAAAGTTTTCTTACCCATTTCTTTTATGTCATATCGCTCGTGTGGCAGTCTGCGCCGATTCTTTTGATTTTCATGTCCGTTTGCTGTATTTTGGACGGCATCTTCCCGATAATCGGAGCATACATATCACGTGACCTTATAAACGGAATTTCCGACCTTATCGTTAAATATAGCGGAAGCGGTGAAATTTCTTCGCTCTACGAAGCTTTTAAGCCCGTACTTTTTATATTTATTTTTCAAGTTGTTTTCTTCATTTCAAGAACCGTATTTTCACGTATCAACGTAACCGTAACGGCGCTTGCGGGAGAGCTCGTTTCAAATCATATAAAGCTTAAAATAATAAACAAAGCAAAAACGGTGGACCAAGCTTCGTTTGACCGCCCGGAGTTTTACGAAAAGCTTGAAAACGCCAACAGAGAGGCGGGAATGCGCCCTATCGGAATCCTTTCCTCAAGCTTCACCGTAATAAGCTCCGCTATAAGCATCGTTTCGTTTATCGTAATCCTCGCAAGCCTCAGCCCCTGGGCGCCCATCATTATGATAGCGGCGTCTTTGCCGGGAGCTTTCGTCAATTATTATTACAGAAAAAGAAGCTTCAGATATATGCGCCACCATTCTAAAGAGCGCAGACAAATGAACTATTATTCCGGCCTTATGGTAAATAAGGACTTGGCGAAAGAAATAAAAATCTTGGGCCTTGGCGATACTTTCGTTGAAAAATACGAGGGCGTTTTTGATAAATACTATAAGGGCTTAAAGCGCATTATACTTAAAGAGGGCGTGATGCGCACTCTCGTTGCCATTCTTATGGCGCTTGCCAACTGCGCGCTTTTTGCATACGTTGCCTACAGCGTTGTAACGGGCAACGGTAAAATAGGCGACTATTCGCTTTATACAGGCGCGCTGTCCTCCGTTTCAAGCTACGTTACGGCTTTGGTAACGGCAACCGCCGCAATATACGAGGGCACGCTTTTTATCGATAATATGATAGCCTTTATGAATGAGAAAAGCGAAATCGTCGCAAATAATGACACGCCCCCCGAAATCGCTCGAGGAGAGTCGCATATTCTTGAGCTCCGCGAAGTGTCGTTTAAATATCCCGGAACTGATAAGCTCGTTCTTAAAAACGTAAATCTTACGCTTAAAAGCGGTGAATCAACGGTTATCGTCGGTCTTAACGGAGCGGGAAAAACCACGCTTAT
>JAZRGJ010000023.1:0-14790 GCA_045644125.1 Eubacteriales bacterium
CATGGGACGTTCAAAAGCACTGGCCCTACTCGCTTTACACGGTTGTTCCCGCATTTGCAGACAGATGCTATAATCTTGCGCCCGTAACCGACGAGGATGCTTTTAAGGTAGCGCTTACGAAGCTTGCGCTCGGCCCCTCGACACCCGCAGGGCTCAACATTTTCGGCACGTTTGTTCGTGATATAGTTATGACGGACAACAGCGGAAAAATCCTTGCTGAAAATTGCGACAAAGAAGCTTTCCGCGCAATTCTCAAAGCGCTTAAAAAACAAAATTCGGCAGAAAAAGCGCTTACAACAGCTTATTCCCGCCGTATAAAATAATAATGAAATGCGTTACCTTTGAGTAACGCATTTCATTTAAGGAGAGACAGAAAATGTTTATTCCAAGAGTCAAATCGGAAAAGATATGCGAAAAAATGCAAATCAAGAACACGCTGAAGCTTTTTTTCGCGGATAGCGTGGCAAAAAGAGCGAAAAATGCGATTTCTGAACTTATTCCTTACGTGAAGTTTGACGTTACGGAAAAATCCTCAATAGCTGACGTTATGCTCGTGACCGTACCCGGAATTTCCGAAAAGGCGGAATATTACGAAATAAACGCAAAAGACGGTAAAGTTTCCGTTTCTGCAAAGGATTTCCGTGGGCATATAAACGCAATTGCGACGCTTTCGCAGATGTTTTCTTTTGAAAACGGCGCTTTTTATCTTCAATGCGCTGAAATAAAAGATTACCCCGACAAACAGTTTCGTTCCTTTATGATTGATACTGGAAGAAAGTACATCCCGATTCCCGAATTCAAGGCTCAAATTCTTTTTATAGCGCTCGCAAAAATGAACAAGCTTCATATACATCTTTCCGATGCCGAGGGATATTCAATAGATTTTGAGAATTACAAGGCTCTTCCCTCTCCCGATAAGAAAAACGGTAAAAAATACGCTAAAGACGAGATTCGTGACTTGGTTGCTTACGCCTCGCAGTTTGGAATAGACGTAATACCGGAGCTTGATATGCCGGCTCATTCTTTCGGACTTACAATGGCATATCCCGAGCTTTTATGCAAAACGAAAAAGGGCGCTAACGGCTGGGTTGCTTGCATTTCAAACGATGCGTTTTACGAGTATGCGGAGAAGCTTATCTCCGAAATAGCAGAGCTTTTCCCTTACGAATACATTCATATAGGAACGGATGAAATCGATATGCGCGACGTTTTTAACGGGCGCTTTATGAGGCATCAGTTTCACGATTGGAATGAATGTGAGCTTTGCCGCCGCAATTTCAAAAAGCTCGGTATTAAAACCACGACGGACAAATTCTACTATTTCCTAAGAAAAATTTATAAAATCGTTATCTCCGCCGGCAAAAAGATGATAATTTGGAACGATAACGTTGATATTTCAAAATCCCCCGACCTTCCCCGTGATATTCTTATTGAATTCTGGCGCATTGCAGCGCCAATGAGAGGCCCGCGCGAGGGCTGCTCCATGCAAAGATTTATAGACGAGGGCTTTGAGCTTATAAACGCCCACTTCCCTTACGCTTACATCGGCGACCACAGCCGAGCCAATTCTTTCGCTTTTGACGTTAACAAGGAGTATCATTATCTCGAAGACCAAAAAGAAACTCTTCATGCGGTGATTGGCGGCGAGGGTTGCGCATGGGATGACAGATATTACCTTAAGTATTCACTCTACAGCTTTATTGCAATGGTAGCTGAAAGATGCTATAACAACGATTCGGCAACGGCTGACACCAAAGATTTTGAGCTTGCTCTTACACGCTTTACCCTTGGCATTACGACGCCTTACGGCTTTAATATGCAAGATTATCTCAAAGACTTTATCCCCAACGAGAAAGCGCCCGAAACCATTTTCAAAAAGGATGCGGATTTATACGAGCTTCGCAATACTCTAAGAGCTCTCAAAAAGCAGCGTCCTTTCGAAAAGCTTCAGGCAAAGGCGTATCTTGGCGAAATTTCCCGTCATATTTAATGCTTTGTAAACATTTTTACACGGCTATTGAATTTTAAAAGCGTTTATGTTAAAATAAATTCATAACACGTAAGGACGTACGGATGAAAAGCATTTATTTTTTCTCAACAAAGCTGGCGGTTTATCTTACCGAGCTTCCAATGATAGTTTTTCTTGTATTGGCTATCGCATATAACAATAATGCGGATACGCTTTTTAAGCTTTATCCTTTGCAAGCGGCTCTCATTGCTTTAATGATATTCACCTTTGTTTATTTTTTAAGATTCGTTAAGCTTAGCGCTGACGAGGTGCGTTGCGTTGGACTTTTTTCTTCAAAAGACCGAGTGGCGCTGAAGAAAAACAGATGCTTGGTTTTAACCTTAAAGAAAAGAAGAAAGCTCCTTTTTGAAGTTTTCAGTATAGGCGAAGCGCCGCTTCTTGACTGGGTTAACCCGGAGGACTATACGAATTCGGAAATAAATATTTTCAGAGCTAAATCCGTGGGCGGCGAAAGAAGCGCAAAGAAAATGCTTAAATATTTCGATATACCGAACGACGACTTTTCGGAAATACTCGAAAGCGAAAGCTTTGAGAAGGAATACGAAGCAATAATCCTTTCCGCAACGACTACGGACTTAGGCAGAAAAATAAGCTTAAGATTTACTGAAACCATATGACGAAAAATGACAGAGAATTTGCATTCTCTGTCATTTTTTTAATTACCGGCCTCTTGCGCCAAGGCTTCTTTTTCTTCAATGATGCATCTGTCCTTATGTGCCGCTCTTACAACGAATTGCATCGCAACCGTCACGAATAGCATAAGACACGCAAAGACTATAAACGCTACGTTGTAGTTGCCGAAAATATCGTAGCAAAGGTTACCGAAAGGCGCGCCTATGGCAAAACCGGCTGTACAAGCCGCAGTGAAAACTCCAACGGTTTTGGCAAAGCACTTATTTCCAAAAAGCTCGCTCGCAAAAAGCGGAAGCATTATAGTTTCAAGAGGAAGCGCAATAACCGCGAATACGACTCTTATGAAAGCAATAACAATTCCTACGGGAGTATTGCTTACGAGAACCAGACCTAAAAGCGAGAAAAAGCTTGCAGCAAACGCTACGTTCATCGTTATTTTAATTCCCGTTTTATCATAAACGAATCCTGCAAGAAATTTACTTGACATAAGAAGAATACTGCTAACCGTTGTAATATTTGCAACGAGAGGCTTTGAAAGACCGACATCGTACAGATGCGGTGTTGCGATACCGCTGAGTCCTTGAAGCGACATTCCTATAAGCATCACCGAGATAATGGCAACGTAAAAATAAGGCTTTTTCTTGACTTCGGAAAACTCCATACCAACCCAACCGCCGCCGCGTGCCTTGCGTGTTTTTCTTACGGGTGTGCTTCCGTCCTCGCTCTTTTTATCTTTGAAAAACAGGATAATCAAAAGGAGCATAATAACCAATATTACAGCAACCAGGCGGTAGGCATTACGGTATCCAAAAGGATTTCCCTCTTCAAATATGATAGGCGAAAGAATCTGCGCCGAGGCCGCACCGCCAAGTCCGTTTGCAGCAAGTATAGCTCCGGTTACAGTGCCGCGGTTCTTTTCATTGCACCATTTTCCGGCAACGTAGCTCATCATTGAAGTTGTGCACCAAGCAAGTCCTGCTCCAAGAAGAATACTGCTTATGTAAAATAAAATCAAATGCTCTGCGAATGAATTTATGAGAGTAAAGCTTATAAGGCAAATAAAGCCCGCACATATAAGCTTTTTTTCACCGAACTTAACTATCAGAGTGCCGAAAAACAAATTTAGTATAGTTGTAGTTATATATCTAAACGTGTCACCTAGCGAAAACGCGCTTCTCTTAATGTTGAGCGCGTCCGTTATTGCGGTAAGATACATTGTTCGCCCACCGGAACAAAATCCGAGCGATATACAAACGGTGAGGAAGCATAACGCAATTATTACCCACGAATAGTTGATTCTTTTCTTCATTTCGCCCCCCCAAAGACTTATACCCATATTATATCTTCAAACGCGGCTTTAGTAAATAGAAATATCATAACTATATGGAAAAAAACGAACAAACTGTTGAAATTTTCAAAAAAACTGCTATAATTATATTTAAAGCTTTTACGCCTTTAATTTGTTGTTTTAAGGAGAAAGTTGCACCTTGATTACTTACACCAATGATGTGAAAATAATATCTTCATTTCACAAAACCAGCAAACTATATGGAAAAATCGAAAGCAGAGCAACTCACGGCTTTATTTTCAAAATCAAAGGATCTACCGAGTATCTTATAGATGGAAAAAGATTCGTTATACACGAAGGTGATACGATTTTCTTACCCAAAGGCTCGTCCTACGAATACAGAGCAAGTGATCAAGACAGTTATTACACCTCTATAAACTTCGAGGCGAGTTTTGAAAACCCACAAACTGCTATTTATTCATTCTTCGATTTTTACGGAGCAAATTACATAACGGAAAGCTTCTCTGAGCTATGGAAATTCGGATCGGAAGCAGATAAATTCAAGTGCCTTTCAATTTTTTACGATTTTCTTTCGTATATTATACGCCTCGATGCTTTAAAACACGAGGACAAAATCAAATACGATATAATAAAGCCTGCGATTGAGTATTTAAAAGCGAACATATACGACGGTGCTTTAAAGACGGAAGAGCTACATTTTCTTTGCGGAATTTCAGACACATATTTCAGAAAAATATTCAAATCACGCTTCAATATGAACCCAAAAGAATACCTGTTATACGAGAGAATTACGCACGCAAAATCTATAATTGAAAGCGGTGATTTCGATAGCATAAAAGAAGTGGCGCTTTCCGTCGGCTTCAACGATGCCTTATATTTTAGCAAGGCTTTCAAAAATCTTTACGGCTTCCCACCGTCAAGATCAGACGAATAAAATCAGCGTGATTATATTAAAAAGGACTACCGAAATTTCGGTAGTCCTTAGTTTTTTAAGAATTAGTCTTCGTCGTCCTCGTCACCTGACTTAGCTTCGTCAAGGAGAGCGCCGACGTCAGCCTTTACAAGCTTGATGCCTTCTGCAAGGCTTACGCCCTGAGGAAGAATCAACTTAACGAGCTCTTTTTCTGCAAGAGCGGCTGTGGTTTCGTAGGGCATATGATAATCCTGCTCTACGAATTTAGGATCTTTTTCAAATCCGTTCTTCTTCATAACCTCTTCGATAAGCTCGAGAGCATATCTGAGACTTCTGTCACTCTTAACCTTGAGCATCATGGGAACCTTTTCAAACTTAGGCTTATCGGATGCGTCGGAGAAGTGATATTTGTTTACGTTATACTCTTCAAGATCAAGGCCGAGGTATACAAGGAAGCTCTTACCCTTTACGTTAAGCTTAGCGCACTGTACTCTGCCGCTGTTAAAGGATTCGAAGTTAAAGCTCATTCTTGCTTTAACGCCCTTGTAGGAAAGAAGCGCATTCTTAAGAACGGTGTAATAATCCTGAATGGGAGCTTCGGACTGGATAAGTCTTGAAGTGAAGGAGCTTCTGCATCTTACGTGAACTATTTCACTGGGAACTGCGGGAGCTTCTCCCTCTTCTGAGGGAAGCTCTTCGGGAATATCTTCTACGGAATCGTGAATAACTATCGTAGGCTTCTCTTCCTCGACGGGAGCTTCGGGCTCTGCTACGGGCTCGATTTCGGGTTCTGCCACTTCTTCAGCCACAAGCTCGGCGGGAGCTTCGGGCTTGGGTTCCTCGGGTTTAACTTCTTCGCCGGACTTGGGTTCTTCGGGCTTATTCTTCTTGCGCTTCTTCTTAATAATAACGATGATTATTATGATAAGGAGAATAATAAGTACGAGAGCTGCTATTCCGTAAGGAAGAAGGCTTAAGAGATCTATCTTTCCGCTTTCTTCAACTCTGTCAACAACTTCAACGATAGCGTATACGGAGAAGTGAATGGTTTCGTAAGCGATGAAGTCGCCGTCGATCATAGCGTTCATATCTTCAAGCTCGCCGTTGTCGTTGATATATACGACGCGGAGCTTATTGATGTCGCCGCTGAAGGTTTCGGGGATGCGGATTTTTACGGTAAATACGTCGTAAACGGGAGTTTCAGTTCCGTTTTCAGCAAAATGAATATCGTAAACGGTAATAATATTTCCGTTAGTTCCATATCCGAAGAGGTTGCCGAAATCGTATCCGTAATACTGTGCGGTAAGGTCGTTTACGTTAAGCTTGTAGTTAGACTGAACGCCCATCTCGGACGCCTTAATGTCAACTATCATGTTTCCGCTGCTATCGGTGCTTACGAAATCTTTAACGTAAGGATAGAAGGGCTTGATAGTGAGCTTAGCGGTCATGGGAGCGATAGGCTCATAGTTAACTTCGTCGTAAATGAAGGTTGCGGTCATTTCGTATTCGCCAACCTCAACTACGGGTGCGGAATACTCAACGCTAACGCCTGCGGGAAGCTTTCCTTCGATTTCGATGCCGATGGGTTCACCGGTTTCGGTAACGAACTTATCTTTGAAGCTGATGCCCGACATATCGATAACTGCCTTATTGACAGTCCACTCGCACTCGAAGCTTATCGTCTGGCCTACAACTTCAAAATTCTCGGAATCAAGAGCTACAAGCTCGGCGGTTGCGGTATAAGTACCTGCATCGCTTGCGGTGTTGTTATTATAAACTACGACGATTCTTTCGTCAAAGCCTTCGGGAAGATTAAGTTCTACGGTAAAGGTTTCACCGTTATAAGTGAACGCTTCCGTGTAATTCCAACCGAGAGCTACGAGCGATTCAATAGACTGCTTTTCAATTGCCCAAGCGCAAGTGGGAGCTTCGCCCTTGAATATGTAGTTCTGGCTGTTCAAAGCATTGTTGGGATCGGGCTCAACGCTTGCAACGTAGTTACCTGCAACGTTAGCAACGTTGCCTGAGTACATCCATACGATGTCAGCGGGAACGTCAGTTACGAATATTCCCTGATCAGAGCCGTTGTATACGAAAGGAGATGAGGGATCGTAATCCCAGCTTACGTTTTCGCTAAGGTCGAAGAGCTGTTTTTCTATCGACCAGTTAAGAGTGAGATTTCCGCCATCCCATACGTAGTTGGGATCGCTTGACTTAACGTAAGCTACGGTCGTGTAAGAGCCTGCGTTAGTTGCGGCTTCGTTATCGTAACGTTCAACAACGAATCCTTCGGGAAGAGTGAGTGATACGGAATGTGTCGTTCCGTATTCATATACGAACGACTCGCCCTCGCCGATGGACCATTCAAATCCAAGAGTTGAATCAATGGACTGAGGCAAGATCTTCCACTCGCACTGAACGTATCCGCCGGCTCTTACGTCAGCTTCGCTTCCGTCGGAGTTGACGAATGTGTAGTTAGCGGAAGCCTCTGCATCTACGAAGTAGAAGTGAGCGCGCGCGTAATAAACGCCTGCGTCGGATTTATAAATGTCGGAGTATTCGGGTTCGGTCGTGATAGCGGGAAGTCCCTTAGTGTTAGCGGCGTCAAGCGACTCCTTGGTAAGAGTTACGCTGAAGAACTGTCCGTTGTATACGAAGGGATACGAAGCATCGTAATTCCACTCAAATCCGTATGCATTGATGTCTACGGGGCGGGGATTTACGGTAATAACCTGAACTACGGAATCAACGGTAACGTCGTTAAGATCTCCGTCGCTTTCAATCGTTACCTTACACCAGTATTCACCGGATGCGGCTACGTTTGCATAAACTTCAAGAGTCTTTTCGGTTTTACCTACAAGAAGAGTCAAGCCCTTGTACCACTGATATGTGATAGTGGGTTTGTGCGTGCTTGCCGTATAAATTACGTCTACTTCAAGCGTGTAAGTATCGCTGTCGCCGTAAACAACGCCGTTCTTAATTACGTCGCCGTCTACTGCAAATCCGTTTTCGTCGTAAACCTTGATTTCGGTTTTAACGTTTTCAAGAGTTGCGTAAAGCACTACGTCACTTGCGGGGATGGTTTCAATTGCATCGCCGTCCTGGGTAAGCGACCATTTTTCAATGCGGTATCCGTCGTATCTTTCGATTGCGGTTCCGCTGTATTTTTCAAGAGGCGCAAAGAAGCCTTGTACCGAAACGCCCTCGGGGAGCAATCCGGTCTTGCGTACTTCACTACCGGTTACGGGATCAACTACAACGTAAGTAACTTCGTAAAGCTTAGGACCGTTTACAGTAATTTCAACGTCAGACTCAAAAACGGTGTTTCCGACTGCGCCGTTGATTACAGCGATAAAATCTTCGAGCGCGGGAAGCGCCTCTTTAAGCTTTGTTATTATAGCGGAAGCGGAAACCCTAACTTTATTTGCGTAAGAGAACTTTCCGTCGCCGTCATAAAGGTCGAATACGGTTTTTTCTTTAATGCTTACGGGAACAGAATCTATGCGATCAAGAAGCTTTTCACGAGTTTCTTCAAACTTCGTTTCGTCTTGGCAGAGAATCTTTATCATCAAAGCATTGTAATCGGTGTAAATTCCGTTCGGCTCGTTTTCTATGCCGAAGTTTTTGAATATTGCTTCAAAATCAATTGCGGAGATAATGCTCTTATACTTTTCATAAGTGAACTTATTTCTGTCGCTCACGTAGGAGTAGAGCTCCTCAATGGAGAGCTGCATAAGTCCGAAGAGCTCGGATCTCAACTCGGGTGAGATTTTGTCAGAGTTTATGAAATCGTAAAGAACGTCTGAAATATTGTCAAAGAGGTTTATTTCAAGCGAAACCTTTCCGTTAGCGCGGCTTACGGTTATAAGCTCGCTCATCGCAGCTGCAAACTCTCTTACCTCGCTGAAGTTAGAGCCAACGGAAACGTTGAAGTCAAACTTTGCGCTCAAAGGCTGGTCGCCCGAGAATGCGGTAACGATCTCTATTTCCCAATGGAGAAGATTTGCAAGCTCTTCATTTGACATATTGGCAAGCTCGTTAAGAGTGGGTATGCTTCCACGAAGCAACTCTTTTATTGCCGCTTTGTCAGCATCCGTTCCGTTTTCAAACGTAACGATAGTTTTTCCGTTTACGGAAATAGATTTGAGATATTTGATAAGGTCGGCCATTTCAAACGAAGCGCCACCGTTTTCAAGAGAATAGATGGTTTCATCGTAATCGGCCGCTATGATATTTTCAAATGCCAAGATACCGGAATCAAGCTCAGCCTTTGAAAGTTTGATGTAAGACTTAAGAGCTGCATCGTACGTTTCATCGTCAAGAACGAGATTTCCGTTCTGGTCAAAGAATGCGGATTTTGCTTCTTCAATCAAGGTTTTAACGTCAAAATTCTGATCAGCAACCATCTCTTTAAGGAAGCTTACGATGGTTTTTTCCTCAAGTCCGTCAATAACGCTTGCGAAGGAAGCTTTGTAGCTTGCGTCGTCTTTAAGGATGTTTTCAACCGCGCTGACAATAGTGTCGATGCTTACGCTGTTGATAACGTTGTTGAGCGTTTGCTCGCTGACCTTATTTATAATGCCGCCGCTCTGTTCTACGAAGTCGGAAATCTGTTTGTAGTACGCTTCTTTATTCTGAGCGTTCTTTAAGGTTTCCTTGAACTTTGCGATAATGGTGTTTCTCTTGTTCGCATCGCTTACGTAGGATTTAAGGAAGCTCAAAGGAATAGTGTCGGGGATAAGATCGAGAGTTATATCCTTGTTGGCGAAGTGAGCGTTAAACGCCATAGCGAAAAGGTCGTAGCTTTCGGGTTTTTCGCTTTCAATTTTGCCGTTTTCAATATAAGCGACTATTGCGGAATATTCTTTATCAAAGTCAATAACAGACTCGATTGCAGCCTTAATGTCTGCATCTGCAATAAGTTCTGCGCTTACGTTTTCAAGAGTAATGGTATTGTTTGCAAAGTATGTTTCAAATACCGATTCAAAAACGGTATAGCTCTCAGGCTTTTGAGCGATTCCGCCAATGTAATCTACTATTTTGTCAAGCTCTGCTTCAAAATCAACGCTTTCCTTTATGAAGTTCTTAACTGCGTCTTTCGCAAGGAAATCCACGCCTATGCTATCAAAGGTGATTGCATTGCTTGCAAGATATTCATTAAATTCACTAACGAAAAGGGCGTAGTTTTCAGGAGCTCCGGTCGTGGGATTTTCAAGCTTTGCGTACGCAACGATTTCGGGCCATGCATTTTCAACGGCGGTTTCAACCGCATCGATGACTTCCGCTTCGAAATCAGCTTTGAACTGGTTGATATTTTCATCCGTGAATATCGCATTTGCAATATCGATATTGCTCTCGGCGTCCTCAATGGTTACGGTGTATCCCATGTAAACGAATCCTTTAGCGTTGAATTCCGCCTTGAATTCGTCGTAGTAATCGGGAACGTCTGCGGGAGTCGCAACGGCGGGATCCGCCTTTGCTTTAACGTATTTAACGATGTCGTCGATAATATCGTCTACTTTTATTTCGGCGAGCTTTGCCGCAACGAACTCGTCTTTAAGCGCTGCGCCCTTCAAATCAAGGTACTCGGAAAGGAGCGCCTTGTCGATTTCATTAAAGCTTATGCCGTCAAAATATTTGTCAAACGCATTTGCGAGTATTTCGTAAAGCGCGGAAGCGCCGCCAGCAACTACTTTTGCGTACTCGGCGTCAAACTCGTCGCCGAATTTCTGGGAAAGTGTCGTTTTATTGGATTCGATGTATTTTATAAGTATGGAAGAAGGTATAGAATCTATGGTTTTGTGATCTTCGAAGTAGTCGCTGAGGAGAGTAGCAAATACAGTGTAATTGTCGGGTTTTGCGCCTACTCTTCCGCCGCTGATATAATCAACGATTTTTTCAAACTCGCTGTCGAACTGTCCTTCGAACAAATCTTTATAAGCTTTAGCGTTATCACGAAGGAATGACGCATAGTCAGCCGTGAGCATTTCGTCGGTTATCTTCGTGTTTTCATTTTCAAAGTAAGTTGCCAAAGCAGACTCGAAAATATCGTAGGTCGCAGGCTTCGCCAAAGTTCTGTCGGATTCAATATAAGCAATAATCTTGTCAAGCTCATCTGAAACGAGACCGTCAAACGCCTCGGATACGGTTGCGTTCTGCTGAAGCTCATCGTCAAGAACGGTGGATTTTTCGGGATCGATGCCACAAATGATCTTGATGTAGTTTTCAATTGCGCGTTCTACGTATTCGTCAATCTTGTTATAAGCCGTCATGTATGCGGAAGCATAAACGTCATCGGGCTCCCAGAATTTAGTTCCGGGGTTTTTCTTCATGCTCGCATAATTGGGGAGAAGTTCTTCAAGAACGACTCTAACCTGCGAGAAAATGAAGGTTTCGATTACGGTTCCGTCAATTTTGGTTTCTTCTCCGTTGAGGTAGCACTTCGCCTGAGTTTTAGCAAAGGAGATAGCTACATCCTCGATGAAGCTCTTGATTTCGGGAGAAAGATCGTTCGGCTCGTTCTTAAGCGAAGCTACGTAACCCTCGATCAAGCCGGGAAGCTCTTCGGTGATATACTGCGCTGCGTAAGAATCAATAATGTCGTAAATCTTGCTATCGATAGTATTCTTGAGCGCTTCTCCGTCTGCAATCTTTCCCTTAAGCTCTTCAAGGGTTATCTTTCCGCTGGATACAGCAAAGGAAATAAGGTCGCATACGTACTGAGAGAAATTGCGCGCTTCGGAATTCGCAGCGTTCATGTCCTCTCCGAGAAGCTTTTCAAAGAAATTAAGAATCGTCTCAATGTAATTAGGGTCGTTGGAATCGATCAACAAGTACGCATTGATAGCGGTTTTCAAAAGGCCTTCCATATCGTTGATGTCAACGACAATTCCGTTGCCCGTGTTGCCGCCGGTCGCACCGTTTCCGATTGATTCGCTAACGATATGCTCAAAGCCCGCCATAAGAACATCGGAAAGATCCTTCAAAATTTCGGGATTCGTGCTCAAGGTGTTGAGCATGGCTTCAAATCTGTGATGCCATACGATGTCCAAGCTATCGTCATCATAATTTACACTTATCCAACCGAGATTTATGCCATTCGCAGTTTCTCCGGTAGGAGGAGTGATCGGGTCAAAAGAGCCCGAGTTGCCGTTGCTTGCAGTTGAGCCGTTTGCAGTTGAGCTTTTTTCAGCCGCAAAAACCGTTGTTACCGATACGCTGAAAAGCATAACGAAAACCAACAATACAGCAACGACAGTTCGCAAAGTCTTTTTCATTTTCTTACCATACCTTTCGAGTGAAAAAATTGCATATTTATAATAATATTATAGCAATTATAACATTCGCACCCAAAAAAGTCAATAAGAATGGGCGAAAATAAAGGCGCGCCTTGGTATTTTTGGCAGAATACACAAAGACGCGCCGAGTTTTTTATTCAATTCATTTAAGTTTCTTTTTAAGTTTCTTCCGTTTGCCGAGGATAGCAGTTCCTCTTCTTCTTCGCCTTATCATAAGAATTACGGCGATAATGAGATTTGGAATGATTCCCAAAAGGAAAACTACGGCAAAAATGCCGGCCAAAACGAGTATTCGAAGAGTGCCCTCGGAAATCTTCAATCCCTTCTGCTCTTCTCTCACGATGGGAGTTTTTTCGTATACGGCCTCGTAGTTTACGTCCTTCGTCACAACGTCTACTCTGGGCGCCCAGCGCAAAAATTTGTAAGAATAGCTTCCGTCACTCGCCTTTTCAAGTCCTTCGGGTATTTCAACGCTGTCGCCGTAATAATACTTCTTCGAGCTGATAATCATTCCGTCGGAAACGAAATTGACGGTGTAAACTATCTTTTTGGTTTCCGCTCCAACGCTGACGTCAAAGCTCGGCATTACGAACTTTCCGCCCTCAATAGTGACACGCACCCCGTCGGGATCGACGTAATACACCGATATAAGCTCAACTCCGAGCGGCAAATCGACCTTTACCGAAACGCTTTCTCCCGGAAGCGCCTCGTTTTTATCAACGGAAACGGCTATTTCCTGCGGAAGAACCGAAATAAGCGACGGGAAAATCTCCAAAACGTACGAATAGTGGCAACCCGTGTTCAAATTAAAACGGATTTTTCCGTCGGAATACTCGCTTTTTGCGTAAAGCTTTTCAGCGTCGGCATAATATACTACTCGCATATCCTCATGGCTTTTATCACTGGGTATAGCGGCGAAAATCTTGTACGAGGATTCCTGTTTTTTGCCGTCAGCGCCAAAAACCTCGACTAAAATCCCCTCGGATTCGGCATCCTGCGAAAGTAAAAATCTGAGATAGCCAACCGAGTTCTTTTTCATCGCCAAAACGTCGGCGTAAGAAATTGTAAATTCAGCGCACGCCCCCGCACTTGAGCGCAGAGCGACGGGCATTTGGAAAATAAATTTTATAGAATATTTACCTGCGGAAATTTCAAGAAGACGCTCGACGTTAATACGCTCGCCGAGAAGCTCTCCCGCATCAACCGCAATTTCTTCACCGACGACGCTTTCGTATATTTTCCCGTCGGGAAGTCCCGGGACCGTATATTTTTCTTCAAATATCGCCGTATACGTCGTGTTTTCCGTTATTTCGGACGGCTCGGGCGACCAAGCGACAAAGGTGTAATATTTATTGAGATCTCCCGCCATTTCGGGCGTGTTAGGATTTGTCGGAACTGAACCGTAAGGAAGGATTTCTTCTGCAAAAACTTCTTCGCCAACTTTCCACGTTACGACGAATTTATTGATTTCTTTTTTGAAGCGCGGATAAACGCGCATATCACGGGTGACGGACGAAAGATCCACGACCTTTTCCGAGTCGTCAACCCAGGTTTCAAACGAATAAGAATATTTTCCGTCAGCGCTCGTATAAGTTTCGGGGACGTAGCTTATCTCCGCAAAGGTTCCCGACTCAACGCTTACGTCAGATTGAGGAATTCCGTTGCGGTCGTGCGCGGTAACGGTCAGCTGATCGGCTCCGTACACTTTATTTACGGTTACGCTTACGCTAATTTCGTAGTTTTTGGCAAGATAACGGTCACGTCTTTCCGAGAGCATACCTTTTCTGTATTCCTCGACAAGTCTTGCCTCGATGGAATCTTTTGAAAACGGAGCTTTTTGCGTCGCTCCGTTACGGTTTTCAACCGCCGTGGGAGCGGTCGGCTCTTCAACGGGAGTCGGTGCCGTGGGCTCGGCAACTTCAAGCGGCAAAGTCGGCTTCGTTACCTTTTCCGGCTTTTTAGGCTCTTCTACGGGAGTGTAGTTAGGCTTATAAACCTTATCGGGATATGCTTCGTTTTGCGGAGGCGTTGCCATATTTTTATCAATGAAATAATCGGAAACGTCACCGAGTAGCTGCGTGGGAGTTTTTGCTCCGTACATCGTATTAACGGCGTAATAATCCTCGTAAGAATAGTTGCCCGAATAATTCGTGACGGGGGTATCGGAAAGAGCCTTTGACGCTAAGTAAAGCTGCGCCAGGAATATTTCAAACTTCTCGCTTCTCTCCTTTGCCTCGATTATTCCCCTTATCTGATCGTTGGAATAAAGGTTGTCAAGGCATTTAAAGAGCTTTACTACGTTGCTCGCAAGCTTTTGGTAGTTTATCTGATAATAAAGATATTTTGCGGAGTCGGTTGAGCGAGAAAAATATCCGTCGAAAAATTCTCGTATTTCCCGCGTTGCCTCGCCCGCTCCTTCAACGACGGCCTTATCTGCGCCTATAACGTTACCCGTGAGAAGATCCTGCTCTGCCAGCACTTGGTCAACGGCATCTCCCGTTATTGCGGCGTAAAGCGAGCGATTGAGCGAGGTTTTATTCTTTTTCATGTCCTCGACAAGAGAAAGGCGGTGATTTATCTTTTCAAGCTTAACGACGTATTCTTCGTA
>JAZRGJ010000024.1:0-7981 GCA_045644125.1 Eubacteriales bacterium
CTTGACTTTCTCAAAGAAATATGATAGAATACTCTACGTGATTAATGCGGGTGTGGCGGAACTGGCAGACGCGCCAGACTTAGGATCTGGTGGACTTCCGTGCAGGTTCAAGTCCTGTCACCCGCACCAAAACAACCTAAATTGAACCGTATGGGCAATTTAGGTTGTTTTTTTATTCAAGCTAAAGTATTGTTATAGTATAGAAAGCACCCCGATTTTTCGGGGTGCTTTTTGGAGTTTGTTTTATTATTTGCCCGGGGCTATATTATCTGCGTAAAGGAAGCACTTATAGTCATCTACCATAACGGCTCCTGCAGCTTTTCCTGATGCAAAATAAACTATACGCGTCCTTTCTAAGCTACAATCTTTCATATCTTTGGTAGAAATTTTAGCAGCTCTTACAACGAGTTCGTCATTAACGTAGACGTCCTTTACGTTGTATTCAAGATCCATTACAACGCGAATCGTAGTCCAAGCACCCTCGGAAAGCTTGCCGATTTTAGTGCCGAGCTTATTCTCTTCGTACATATAATAAAGCTCGCCCTTTTCGTCAAGATAAACGTTTCGGTAGAGAGTTTGAGAATCTTCATCGTATGTCAGCAAAAGGTAAGCAGGGCTTGCAGAACCAGAAGCGAGCATAAATTTAGCTTCAAGAACAACGACCGAAGACGCTTCTATTTTATTGTACGAATCAATATAGGAATTAGAGTATTTTTTGCCGACCTCGTCATAATCATTCGTGATTAAAAGATGCTTGTTCCCTTTTGGAAATTCGGTTATAGTAAACTCGCCTGCAGTCGTATCGCAAACGATTTTTCCGTTGCCGCAAGGACCGCTATAGAGCTTTCCGAGATTCATATCCTCAAAATCGAATTCCGCTATTACACCATTATCAACCGAGGGAGCTGTGCGATAGCTTTCAGGATCGTCGTCGAACTCATAGTTTTTGCCCGTTATACAGTTGTAAAAAATATCAAAGTACCTATAGCCGAAAACGCGCATACTGGGGGCGTCAAAATGCGTTTCCGCGTCAATAGTCTTAAGGCCGTCAGACGAAGCGACACCGTAATTTTGATAATAACTCGCAAGCTTATTAAGCTGAGCCGTGTGTACGGTATCACCCTTAGTTCCGTAAAGCTCACCGGTGATTATTACTATTTTTTCGGGATCAAGACCTAACTCTTCCAGCATAGCGTCAAAAATTACGCGGAGCTGATTTGCATAATCCTTAGTATTTTGATTGCCCTCACCCTGATGCCAGAGTATTGCGCATATCTCGGAGTTTTTCTGCGCTAATTTTGCAAGACGAACGGCTTCGTTATACAGGCGGCCGCCTACCGCCCAATCCGAAAGAGTACTTGCACCTTCTGCCGCAGGGATAAGACCGAGCTTACAGTCGAAGGTTTCAACAAACGCCTTGGAAAAAGAGCCGCCGATTCCGACACCTGCCTTTTGAGCATTTGTGTGAAGAGGCTCGCGCATTTTAATCCACTCATCGTCACGCATCATATAAATGCGCTCATCAGATATAGCTTCAACGGTTAAAATATCACCGATGCCAACCATATTAGACTGGCCTAGAAGAAGAACCGACTGCATCTTATTAAATATTTCATCGTCGGGAATGACAACCTCTTCCCATTTTGCAGTAAGGGTTATATCTTCGGTAACCGGAAGTGAAAAATCGTATTCATCGCCATCCAAGAACCAACCGACGAACGTATAATTTTCCTTCGTGGGATCTTCAGGTCGGCTTGCAGATTCTCCGTACGCTACAACAATCGGATCAACTCTGCTTCCTCCGGCAGTGCTGAATCTTACCTCATATTCTACCGCTTTCCACTTAGCTTTCAGCGTAATATTCGAATCAATCGGAGTCTTAAAGTCGAATTTTTTATTTTTATAGTACCATCCGAGGAACTCATAGTTTTCTTTTTCGGGATCTTCGGGCTTCGTGGCAAGCTCACCTGCTTGAAGTTCCTGAGACTCAACGTCCGTGCCTCCGTCGCTATCAAAAGTTACAGTATACAGTTCTTCTTTAGGTGACTCTTGCGCCGGTGGTTGTTTATTGCACGAAACCATAAAAATTAACAAAAGAAAGCAGCTAAACATTAAAATCAACTTCTTCATCTTAAAACCCCCATAAATTAAGTTAGCCTTAATTGTATCACACAATAATTGTATCATACAGCTTTTTTCTTGTCAAGTTACCCCCTTGCTTTCCGACAAAATTTCAAAAGGCTAATTGCGCAAATTGCGCAATAAAATTCGAGCGGCAACGCAGCGCCCAAAAAACCCTTTTGCCGAAGTTTTTGACAAGGCGCATTTTTATCAAAAGGTTATTGACATAAACTGAAAACTGGTTTATAATTTAAATAGTTTTAAAAGACTCGCTATCAGGGCGAAGAAAAAACGCAATTGCCGCATTAAGCAAAATGCAGTTTCTGCCCTAGATTAAGTGCTCTATTTTGATTTTTTCACATTTTCAAAAGGATTAGGCGAAAATGAAAAACGCTTTCAAACGTGTGAAGCTGGCGTGCTATTCAACTAACGCAACGATGTCTGTTATAGCGAATATTTCACCGCTTCTTTTCATAACTTTCCGTTCTCTTTACGGAATTTCATATTCTCTGTTAGGTCTTTTAGTTCTGGTTAATTTCGTTACACAGCTTACGGTTGACCTTATTTTTTCGTTTTTCTCACACAAATTCAACATTCCGCTCGTTGTGAAATTAACCCCTTTAATAAGCCTTACGGGAGTGATTATTTTCACACTTGCGCCCATAATTTTCCCGTCAAGCGTTTATCTCGGGCTCGTTATCGGAACTGTTATTTTCTCCTCTTCGGGAGGTCTTGCAGAGGTTCTTATAAGCCCCGTAATTGATGCTATTCCGTCGGAAAATCCCGAACGTGAAATGAGCAAGCTTCATTCGATTTATGCATGGGGAGTCGTTTTTGTTATTATATTTTCAACGCTCTTTCTCCGCATTTTCGGAGGCCAAAACTGGCAATATTTAACGCTCATTTTAGCCGCAGTTCCCCTCGTTGCATCACTTCTTTTCTGGGGCGCTGAAATCCCCGAAATGACGACGCCGAAAAACACCTCGGGCGCTTTGAAGCTTTTAAAATGCCGTGAGCTTTGGATTTGTGTTTTAGCTATTTTCCTCGGCGGCGCAGCAGAATGCACGATGGCGCAATGGAGCTCAGGATACCTTGAAATAGCGCTTGGAATACAGAAGCTCTGGGGTGATATTTTTGGCGTTGCAATCTTCGGTTTAACCCTTGCGCTTGGCAGAAGCCTTTATGCGAAGTTTGGCAAAAACGTTACAAAAGTTCTTCTTTTCGGAGCTATCGGAGCTACGGCTTGCTATCTTATCACCGCAATTTCAAACATTGCCGTAATAGGCCTTATAGCTTGCGCTCTTACCGGATTTTGCGTTTCAATGCTCTGGCCCGGCACACTTGTCGTTGCTTCTGAAAAATTCCCTACGGGCGGTATATTTATATTTGCGCTTATGGCATCAGGCGGTGACCTCGGCGCTTCGATAGGCCCGCAGCTTGTCGGTCTTATTGCAGATATGGCTATCGAAAATCCCGCTCTCGTTGATTTTGCATCTAAAATCGGATTATCCGCAGAAAGTCTCGGAATGAGGCTCGGTATGCTCGTTGGAGCGCTCTTCCCTCTTATCGCAATATTTGTATATCTATATGTAATGAAAAAAACGAAAAGAAAGGCTTGTGAAAATGAAAGCGATATTTAATACACAAATAATCCTTCCCGATTACGTAATTCCCAACGGAGTGATAATTTTTGATGAGGGAAAAATCGTTGATTTTGGCAAAAAGAAATACGTAAAAATCCCCGACGGATGCGAAATGATAGATGCGGAAGGTCTTTTTACAGGCCCCGGTCTTATAGATATTCATACTCACGGAGGCGCGGAAATTGATTTTTGCATAGATCCCGAAAACGCGGCTAACGGCCTTGTTAAATTAGGCACGACCACCGTTCTTCCCACTCTTTATTTCTCTATGACTAAGGAAACCCTTATAAAGAACGCGGCAACTATCTTAAAGCCCATGGAAGACGGAAAGGCGCCCAGCATTCGCGGTTTATATATGGAAGGACCTTATATGAACGTAAAATACGGCTCTAACTCCACCGCTTCCCCCTGGCGCGGACCTATCGACCGTAAAGACTATATGCCGCTTCTTGAAGCATTCGGAAAATACGTTGCCGTTTGGGGCCTTGCTCCCGAAAGAGAAGGTATTGAGGAATTCGTTAAGGATGCGCTTAAGTTCAACCCCGACGCAGTTTTCTCGGTTGCGCATAGCGAAGCCTTACCCGAGGATATAGAAAGGCTTAAAAAATACGGTTTAAGACTTGCAACGCATCACACAAACGCAACGGGAAGATTTGACATCCACGGTATTCGCGGCGTTTGCGTTGACGAAGCGGTTTGGTATAACGACGATATTTATGCGGAAATGATTTCCGATAGTCTCGGCATCCACGTTAAGCCATATATGCAGCGCCTTATCAGAAAAATCAAGGGCGATAACAAGCTTATTCTTATTTCGGACTCAGGCGTTGACGTAGGAACGCCTCCGCCGGAATTTGAGGATGCAACCGACATTCTCTTCAACGTTCACGGTCATGTTTCGGGATTTAAAAAAGAGCTCGCAGTTGCCTGTCAAAACGCATTGTTCCACCTTGGAGCTTCGGTTTGCGAAATATTTAAATTTGCATCAACGAACCCCTCAAGAGTTTTAGGCTTTAACGACGTTGGCGAAATCGCTATCGGCAGACGCGCTAACTTAATTATGGTTGACGGGCTTTTCAACGTTAAAAAGGTAATTTTCAACGGAGAGCTTGTTGAATAAAAAAACAAAAGAGCTTGCAAATTGCAAGCTCTTTTGTTTTAATCGGTATTAGGGCGCACCGAAAACAACGTTCATAAGCGCGTACGTAAGCGGTATTATAAGCACCGCGAGAGTATGCGAGATAAGCGCCATGGAGGCTCCCGTTTTCGGATTTCCGCCGTATGACTCGGGATAAACAATCGTATTCATTCCAAGAGGTGTTGCGTAAGCGAAAAAGATGAAATAAAGGACAGTGTTATCAATATTAAGACTGAAAATGAGATTTACGAGTTCTTTAAGACCGAAGCAAGCGCCTATAAGAACTGCCGGGATAAGCGTCATTCTTAAAACGGACGCCACGTAAACCTTTTTATTGCCGACGATTTCGCGCGTTTTATAGCCTGCGATAGTAAAGCCCGCAAGAAGCATAGCAACAGGGCCCATACAATTCATAAGATTTTCAAGCGTTGACTCCATAAATACGGGCATCACCTTGCCAAATCCCAAAGCACCTGCAAAAATACCTAAAAACAAGGCAATCATAGGGGGATTAAATATAGCCTTTAGCATATCTCCCTTCTTTTCACCTTTAGGTATGAGCATACTAACGCCCCAGGTCAAAATACCTATCGTGACAGGAATGCAGAATAATTTATAATATGCGAGAGCCGTTTCGCCGAGGAGCGAAAGAATGAGAGGATCGCCCATATATCCGCTATTGGCAAATACGAGAGCATAACAGAAAATTCCGCGCTCGTCACATTTTTCTCTTACGAAGAGCTTTGCAAGCAAAATTCCGATAGGAATTGCTATAACGATTACGAATATTGATAAAAGCAGGTTGGTTGCGTGGTTTTTCACCGTTTCAGGTGAGAAACTCCTTACCATACTTAAAAAACTGAGAGCGGGGCAGAAAATCCAGGTTTCAAGCTTTGCCATCGTTTTTCCTGCCGTTTCAGGCAAAATATTCAACTTTCTTAATGAAAACCCTATTGCGATTATTAAAAAAAGCGTGAGCATAGGATCAAGCATTGCCAAAAAGGGATTTAGCATTTCATTCTCCTTATAAAAGAAAAATTATCAGTTCTATTATATCAAAATTCCGATAAAGTCAAGAGTTTAAAAGCTCTGAAAAATCGTCGCTTGACATTCCGTAAATATAGTTTTCAACGTTTAATTGCGTCGAATATTCAAGAATTTCAGAAAGCGTTTTGCCACGCATACTTGAAAGCAAGGAATCTGACTCCGAATTTTCAAAATAATCGCCAGAAAGAAGAACGTTTTCTATGATTTCGTTCTTCATAAAAAATTCAATTCTCACCGTTCCGAACGGGAATCTTTTCGATTTGACTATCGAGTAATCCGAGACGAAGCTTCTTTGCGGAAAAAGCCATTCAACAGATGAATTTCTCGCTTCAAGAGAGCGTATTTCGTCATTTTCGGGCTCTTTTATAATTTCGGGAGAATATTTTTCTATAAAAAACTCTTCGAGAAGTGATATAAAATCCTCGAGAGTATAATTTTCATTTGTAAATTCTTTTATATTAGCAACTCTTGAGCGATACGATTTTATGGATTTTGAGCGAATTTTCTCTTCGTCAACGCGAAGCGCCTCGGAAAGCACGCTAAAATCCGCAGAAAATAATAAAGTTCCGTGATGAAGAACTCTTCCGCCTGCGTTGTACTGTGCATTTCCCGATATTTTTCTATCGTCAACGAGAATATCGTTTCTGCCCGAAAGCTCTGCTTTAACGCCCATTTTAGAAAGGGCTTCAATAATAGGCTCGGTATAGCTTTTAAAATCTATTTCATTTGCCTCGGAATTTGCGGCAATAAAGCTGAAATTTACGTTTCCGAGATCGTGATATACGGCTCCGCCACCCGTTATGCGCCTTGCTATCTTAATTCCCTTTTCTCTTATGTAATCAAGGTTAAGCTCGGCATAGGCATTCTGGTTTTTACCTATAACGACGGTTGGCTCATTTTGCCATAAAATTATAACATCTTCGCCGCTTCTGAAAAGATATTCCTCAACGGCGAGGTTATGATGTGGATTCTTCGTTGTTAAAGTTAATAATTTCATATTTTATTTAGGCTGCCTCCGGAAGAGGCAGCCTTTTCTCTCTTAAAGAATTTTTATTACAAGCCGAGTTTAGCTCTTTCGATCTTTTCAAGATCAGTGAAATTGTTCTTTGCAACGTATCCGGGGATAGGCATGATCTTCTCGTGAAGAGCATCGATAATCCAATCTGCCTGCGGGAAGAAGCTCTTTTCAAGCTCAAACGCAGGAGTTATCCAGTTACGAGAACCAACAACTACCGCAGGTCCGTCAAGATAATCGAAGCACATTTCGGTGATGTTGGACGCCATATCTCTCATTACGGAGTTTCTTTCGCAAGCATCGCCGACAAGAATGATCTTACCGGTCTTCTTAACAGATTCAATAACCTTTTCATAGTTGAAAGGAACTATAGAACGGCTATCGATAACTTCGGCGGAGATGCCGTACTTCTCTTCGAGAATCTTTGCAGCGTCAAGAGCTCTGTAAAGAACTGCGCCGATAGTAAGAATCGTTACGTCCTTACCCTCACGCTTGATGTCGGGCTCGCCGAAAGGAATCTCAAAGTGGCCCTCGGGAACACCGTCTTTTCTGAACTCTTCACCAAAGCCGTAAATTCTCTGGCTTTCGAAGAATACGACAGGGTCAGTTCCTTCAAGAGCGCTGGTCATAAGTCCCTTTGCATCGGTAGGCGTGGAGGGGAAAACAACCTTAAGGCCGGGAATGTGAGCGCAAAGCGCAGTCCAGTCCTGAGAGTGCTGCGCGCCGTACTTTGAACCTACGGAAACACGAAGCGTGATGGGCATTTTAAGGATTCCTGCAGACATTGCCTGCCATTTTGCCATCTGGTTGAAGATTTCGTCGCCTGCGCAACCGATAAAGTCAGCGTACATGAGCTCTACGATACAACGACCGCCGCACATAGCGTAACCTACGGCAGAACCAACGATAGCAGACTCGGAAATGGGAGAGTTGAACAGTCTGTGATAAGGAACAGCCTCGGTCATCTTCTTGTATACACCGAAAGCTCCGCCCCAGTCACGGTTATCCTCACCGTAT
>JAZRGJ010000025.1:0-3391 GCA_045644125.1 Eubacteriales bacterium
ATTTGCGTCCTTTATCAAAGCTACCGCCGCCCGATACGTATTTTGCTATCGCATGGCTTGCCGCTTTTTTATTAACGACGTAATACGACGCGTTTTCGTATTCGCAAGCCTCGCCGGGAAGCGTTAAAAGCGTTAATTTTGCATTCTTTATATCGTTAAATTCACGCATAAGCAGGCTTGACGCTTCCATGACCGGAGCATCGACAAAAACCTCATTATCACGTGAAAATATAAGCTTTACAAGCCTTTTTGCGTCAAGCTTTTTAAAAATCGTACGAAAAAGACCTTCAATGAAAATCTTTTGCGCATCAAGCCTGCCGAGGTCACCGCTCGCATAAGAGCTTCTGGCTCGAACAAGCTTCAAGGCTTCCTCCCCCGAAACGACATTCTCTCCGTGAGAAAGCTTTATCGGCAAATCCTCCAAGCGCACGTCACTCGGGACGTTTATATATACGCCGCCGAAATTATCCGCAAATCTCAAAAGCGCGTTTAAGGAAAGCGCCACGGACGCATCTATCTTTATTCCAAGATAATCTTCAATTGCGTCTCGAAGAGTGAGGAGTGCTTCGACACCGCTTTTTCCCCCTGCCCTTTCGGAAGAATATATACGGTTTATTTTTCCGTATTTTCCTTTATATTCCGAAAAACTGTCACGTGGAATCTGAATGAAAGAAACCTCATTTTTATTCTTGTTATAGGACATTAAGAAAATAACGTCCGTATTTTCTGCGGCTTCGTCATATCCCGCCACAAGACAGGAAAAGACGGAAGAATCCTCACGCTTCCCTCTGCCTTCGCAATAAGCGAAAAACAAAGAAATTATCAATGCGGCAATCGGGAAAAACAGAATAAATTTTATAAACTTTTTCATCAGAGCCTCCGATATTTTAATCGTAGCTATATTTAGCGCAAAAGGCTCTTTTTATTTAAGTTAAATTTTACTTAAAATTGCATTTCTTGTCAATACGGTTTTGGGATTTATATATTTTTTTCTCTCTTCGAGAATCTTCACCGTATGAGCTATAGAGGATGCCGTGGCAACGTGAAGCTGCTTAACGTTTTCTTCCCTATCGTTACCGAGAGAAGATAAAAGCGATGCCCGAAGCCTTACGGCGTCTTCATAGCTTCTGCCCTCTTCTATATAATCGGAGAGAAATATTATTTCCTCAAAGATGCCCATATCGGGATCTCCGACCGTATGATTTTTACAAGCCAGAAGAACGTTTTCATCCGCAAAACGAGGAAAATCACGCTTTATGAGGTAAACCGAGGCGTATGAATGGAGAGTCGGCTCTGCCATAAGCTCTTGCTCGGTGAGATTTATATTTCCCTTTTCGATTAAATCAAGCATTTCTTCATGAGGAATTTCCTTTGCGACGTCATGAAGAAGCGCCGCCGCGCGAAGAGCTTGCTTTTTTTCGGGCAAACAACATTCGGAAAGATAAGCCGCCATTTTTTCAACGCCAAGCGTATGACGGAAGCGTTTTTCGGAAAGACGAGCTTTAACCGCCTCCCTAAGACACTCCAGCTCCTTTTCAGAATACATTAAATCTCTATCCTCTTTTTCTTGGTTGATTCCTTATAGAGAATAAATTTCGTGCCAACGCAGGCTACGACGTCGCAACCGATATTCTCGGCTATGACTTCGGCGGCTTCCCTTGCGGTATAACCGCTGTTATCAAGAACTCTTGCCTTTATAAGCTCGCGCGCTTCGAGAGCCGCCGCTATTTGTATGCAAGTTTCTTCGCTTACCCCGCCTTTGCCTATCTGAAATATAGTGTCAAGATTCGAGGCGAGCGAGCGTAAATACGCACGTTGTTTACTGTTTATCATTTTATCCTACCTTACTCTTTTGAGAAAAGCGCATTTGCGAAATCTTCCGAATCAAACGGCTTCATATCGTCAATGCCTTCTCCGATTCCGATAAATTTAACCGGAATTCCAAGCTCTTTTTTAATTGAAAGAACTATACCGCCCTTTGCGGTGCCGTCAAGCTTTGTAAGAATGAGGCCCGTGATTTTCGAGGCTTCCTTAAATTCCTTTGCTTGAAGAACAGCGTTTTGCCCTGTCGTTGCATCGAGAACAAGGAGCGTTTCTTTTGAAGAATCGGGGAGCTCTCTTGAAATAACACGGTCAATTTTTGCAAGCTCATCCATAAGATTTTTCTTGTTGTGAAGTCTGCCTGCCGTGTCTATTATAAGCACGTCTGCCTTACGGCTCTTTGCAGCTCCTATTGCATCGAAAACAACCGACGCAGGATCTGCGCCTGCCGCCTGCTTAACGATGTCAACGCCGGCTCTTTCACACCATACGGTGAGCTGCTCTGCCGCCGCCGCTCTAAACGTATCTGCCGCCGCAACGACAACTTTTTTGCCGCGAGATTTAAGATCTGCCGAAATTTTGCCTATAGACGTGGTTTTTCCGACACCGTTTACGCCTATTATAAGCACGACTGAGGGCTTGGTTTCAAGATTCAGCGGCTCGTGCTCGCCGACCATTTCACGAAGCATGGAAACGAGCTTGTTTCTTATTTCTTCCGCATCCTTGATCTTATTATCGATAACGAACTCACGGAGCTCGTCGAGGATTTCTTCCGTCGTATTCACGCCAATGTCGGCGGAAATAAGGAGCTCTTCAAGCTCGTCGAACAAATCCTCATCGACTTTTCTGAATTTTTTACATATATCGTCGATCTTTCCGATTATTGCGTTTTTTGTCTTGGAAAGACCTTTTTTAAGTTTGTCAAAGAACCCCATCCAAAAGCTCCTTCTGTTTTCCTTCTATTTCGTTAACGTTAAGCTCGATAGCCTGAGAAATACCTCTTTGCGGCATCGTTACACCGTAAAGTCGGTCACCGACCTCCATAGTACCTCTTCTGTGAGTGATAAGTATGAACTGAGTGCCGTCGCTTAAGCGCTTTATGTAGTCACCGAATCTGTATACGTTAACCTCGTCGAGCGCCGCTTCAATCTCGTCAAGGATACAGAAAGGCGTGGGGTTAACCTTAAGTATAGCGAAAAGAAGCGCTATAGCTACGAATGACTGCTCACCGCCCGAAAGAAGCGACATTGATTTGATAATCTTACCGGGAGGCGCCGCTTTGATTTCAATTCCGGACGTGAGAACGTTTTCGGGATCGGTAAGCGAAAGCTCGGCATTACCGCCGCCAAAGAGCTCTTTAAACGTTATGCCAAAGTTCTTATTTATTGATTCAAACGCTTCAACGAAGCTTACTTGCATTTCGTCTTCAAGCTTTGCTATTATGTTTATAAGCTCGTCGTAAGAATTGGTTAAGTCTACGTATTGAGTGTTAAGAGAATCATAGCGCTGCTTAAGCTCTGCATACTCCTCGATAGCCGAGGGGTTATAAGCGCCGAGGTGACGGAGCTTT
>JAZRGJ010000026.1:0-2689 GCA_045644125.1 Eubacteriales bacterium
TACGGTGCAGCATGGAAGCGGTTTTGCTCTCGGAAAATCCGAATTCTTTCGCAACGCTTTCAACGATGGAGTTGAGGTTGTCGAGAGTTATATCCTCGTAATCAAGCTTGTAAGCCTTGATTTCAAAGCTTGCGTAAAAGCTTTGGAAGATGATAGTGGAAAGTATTTCGTCAAGCTTTAAGTAGCAAAGGTAATTGTAAGTTTTCTCGTCGAATTTTCCGTTAAGTTTCGTAAGAGTCAAAAGCTCGAGGGCTTGGCTTGAAACCTCGGAAAGATCAAGCGAAGTTGCGCCGTTATAATTGATATATTGGTCGGCGAAATGACCGAATTCGTGAGCAAACGTCGAATAATCAAGTATCGAGCCGTCGAGAGTTACGAAAAGATATGGCGAAGCGTTTGAATCGATATAAGTCGTAAACGAGCCGTTAAATCGGTAATTGTTATGTTTTTCAACGTCGTAAAGCTTGTGTTGAAGCATATACGAATATATTTCACCGAGTTTCGAGTCGCAAGAGGTGTAAACGTCGTAAAGAGTATTTATAATATCGTTTTTGTCAACTTTGTTTCCGGCAACTTTTTTCTCATATTCGTAAATATAAGGAGAAAAAAGTTCTTTTGAAAGATTGATATATATGGGAATTGCAGTTTCCGTTACCGATTGTATGAAATTTTCCATCTTTTCGGGCGAATAATCGTGATAAAGCGTGGAATACGCAAATTCCGCATAGCTCTCGCAGCCGAGAGCGTCGCTTATAAGCTTTCGAGCTTTTATAAGCTCAACGAGAAGCGTTGATTCGATTTTTGAAGCCTCTTCACGGTAAAGCTCGTCGCAAAAGGTCTTCGCCTTTAGATATTCTACGCTGCCCTCGCCGTATTTCTCTTTGTAAAACGCTAAAACGGCGTCGTAAGTGGCAGTCATATCACCGTAGGTGATTTCGACGCTCGCCGTTGAAATGGATGAGTATTCCGCCTCAAGCTCCGCTTCGCTTTGCATAAGCGCAACGACCGTATCCGTGTAGATTCCGCCGTCTGTATATTCGTCAAGATCACCGAAAAAGTCGTTTTCGAAGCTCTCTTTGTGGGGGGACTTTGCCGCGCTGACGAAAATATTCTCAATTCCTTGCGAAAATTTGGGATAATTCGTGGTAATATAGTGATATTCCGCTTTCCAGAATTCATTTGAATTGTTTTTGTAGTTGTATATCGTGGCAAGAGCGTTCATGGATTGCGTCTTAACGTAAAGCTCTTCCACCTCACAGAGCTTTGCGAGCTGCTCCGCATAGCTTAAGGAGTTTTCCGAAATCATGGCGGAAACCGATTCGAAAAGGGTAATTGCCGCATTGATGTCCGGCCGTGAATAAATAAGCTCGTCAAAATTTTCCGTTCCTCTTAAATAATCCTTGTATTCGGGAACTCTTATTTCGCTCTTCGGCTCTTCTTCCTCTTTTTCTAATTGCTCGTGGCACGTGTCGCAAATGCTGTCGGAATCTTCATCCTGATGCTCCGTGCAAATAACGGGCGGCAAAACCGGCGTTTGCGGCTTGTCGCAAGAAACGATAAAGAAAATATTGGATGCAAAAAGTAAAAGCGTTAAAATCAGTGAAATGATTTTCTTCATAATTTCTCCTTCCGCAAAATTTATTTCTTTTATATATTTTAGCGATTTAGGCCGTATCATTCAATAAATAAACCATAAATTAATTGAAAAGAATTTGTAAATTTATTCAAGCCTCTTGTGTTCACGGAAAATTAACAATTACATTTCGTTTAGCTGTTGCAAAATAGACGAAAATGGTATACAATAGACGTGGTAAAAAATAAAAAGGAATTTTATGTCGAATGGCAAGATTTGTATATGCTGACAATGCTGCAACGACTCCCGTAAAAAAAGAAGTTATTGAGGCTATGTCCCCGTGCTTTGAATCTCTTTGGGGAAATCCCTCAAGCCAGCACGCAAAGGGCAGGGAAGCGGCGGCTCTTCTTAACGATGCGAGAGAGAGAATTGCAAAAGTTTTTAACTGTAACTCTTCGGAGATTTATTTTACTTCCTGCGGAACCGAGTCTGATAACTGGGCTATCAAGGGCGCCGCGCGCAGAATGAAGCGCAAGGGAAGAACCCATATAGTAACGAGCGCCATTGAGCATCACGCCGTAATCAATACCTGCGAAGCGCTTTCGAAAGAGGGCTTCACCGTAACTTACGTCGGCGTTGACGAAGACGGAGTTATAAAGCTCGACGAGCTTCGCGCGGCGGTTGACGAAAACACCGCTCTTGTTACCGTAATGTATGCAAACAACGAGGTTGGAACTATTCAGCCTATAAAAGAAATTACTGAAATTGCCCACGCCGCAGGCGCGCTTATGTTCACGGATGCCGTTCAGGCTGTCGGAAGCGTCGATATTGATCTTCAGTCGCTCCCCGTTGATATGCTTGCGCTGTCGGGACACAAGATTGGCGCGCCCAAAGGAATAGGAATGCTTTTCATTCGCCGAGGCGTTGTTATCGAGAAGCTTATAGACGGCGGCGGACAGGAAAAAAGACAGCGTGGCGGAACGGAAAATCTTCCGTACATCGTCGGACTTGCAACGGCGCTTGAGGTCGCAAAGGAAAAGATAAAGGATTTGCCCCGTGTTGCCAAGATGCGTGACAGACTTATCGAGGAAATTACGAAGATACCCTACTCTAAGC
>JAZRGJ010000027.1:0-2316 GCA_045644125.1 Eubacteriales bacterium
CCTCTCTTTATCGGCCCCGCAACCCCCGTATACGAGGGCATGATAGTCGGTGAAAACCCCAAGCCCGACGATATTGTAGTCAACGTCTGCAAGGAAAAGCACTTAACGGCAATTCGCTCCTCGGGCGCTGACGAAAAGCTCACCCTTATAACTCCCGTCCAGCTCTCCCTTGAAGAAGCTATCGAGTTTATCACCGAGGACGAGCTTATCGAGGTAACTCCCAAGTCCATAAGACTCAGAAAAGTAATCCTTGACACGCCCCAAAGAAAACGCCTCGCGGCTCAAAAGCGCGCAGCATTAAAAGAGAATAAGTAATTTTTAAGGCGACTCCCGAAGGGAATCGCCTTTTACGCTGACTTTTCGTTTTTTCTTTCAAGAAACGCCTTTATAAATTTAAAGAGCGTCGGCAGCGACACGAGGAGCGTGGTGAAGGAAAAGATAAAGCGTGAAAGAAAAATTTCCCTTAATAAATATATCGGAATCGCAAGAGCGATAAACCATAGAGGATATAAGGTTTTTGCGTCTACGACGCTTCCGAATGAATGTTTTTTCAGATATAAATATTCGAGGAAAATCAATAAAAGATAAGATAGCGCCGTTGTAAGCGCCGCCGCAGGATAGCCGTATCTCGGTATGAATATAAGGTTTGATAAGAGATTGAATCCAAAGGCGATAAGGCCCGCAACAGATATGGCGACGGTTTTTTCCGTGTGTATAATATTTGCCGCAAGAATGTTTGAAATGAATTGCAAATATCCTGCGATAGCCAAGGGGTACACGGCAATTTCCGCATCGCGATAGGCTTCTGCCGCAATGATTTTAAAGATTTCGGGTATCAGCAAAAGAAAAATCAGAAGTCCCAAAGAGCTTAGAAAAACTATTCTTTTGGTGATAGTTTTTGCGGCTGCGGTATTCCCCGAATCAAGCTTGCGCATAAGCCACGGCTGAAGCGCCGAATAAAGCGCCGCCGTGAAAGTCGTTATCATGAAGCCTGCGGAGTATGCAATTGAATATTTTCCGAGCGCAGCGGAGCTTTCGTATTCCTTTATCATAAGCTTGTCTATCTGTGCGATAAGCGAGGTTGAAAGCGCATTAGGCAAGAGCGGAAGCGAAAGCTTCATAAGATATTTCCATATGTCTTTTTCGTATAGCCTTTTAGGCTTAAGATACGGGCGTATAAGCGGCAAGATTAGCACAAGACTCGCAAAAAACGACGAGTAAATTCTCGCCTCGGCTTTAATTTCCGTAAATTTTATAAGAAAAATTGCAACGCCAACGGATAGTACGGCATACAATAAATTTATGAGGCAAATTCTGACGTAGGAATATTTATATCGGTAAAGGGCGAAAACCACCATTTCGGCGCAGTTTAAAAAAATCTCGAAAATCAGCATACAATTTATGAGGGGCGAAAGGCCGGTTATTCTTTCGGCGGGCTTTCTGAAAATCAGGACGGCGGCGAAAAGAATCAGCGTCGAGATGAGAAGAATACCGATAGCGCTTGAAATCAGCTCGTCGTGATTTTCTTTGAAGCGGGAGAGCGAGCGATATATTGCGCCGCCCGAAATCCCAAGCGCCAAAATTACGGTGAGAATTCCCATCCAGCTTATATAAAGCGAGTATACGCCGTATTCGTCCGGCAAAAGAAGTCTTGTAAAAAGCGGCGTTGCAATGAGAGCTACGAGCTTTGTGAAAACGTTTGTGGTTATATAAAAAATTCCTGCTTTTGCAGGCTTTGATACGCTTAAGTGTTCGTTTTTTTCTTTGATGTTTATCACCTCTCATTTAGTATGCGAAAAAAACCTTCAAAAAAACGAGAAAAGACGTTTTTTATAAATTTCCCCGAATCTGCAAGCCGAGATGTCAAAAATTGCAAAAAAATGAAAAAAGTTGTCTTTAAGTATTGATTTTGAATTTATGATGTGGTAAAATAATTCACATAAAAATATTTTTTAAGTTAAGAAGGTGAAACCAATGTTCAAATTAGATTATTTGAAGGATTTAATGGCAAGAGTTGAGGCGCGCAATCCCGGCGAGCCTGAATTCCATCAGACGGTAAGAGAGGTTCTTGAATCTCTTGAACCCGTTATTGAAAAGCGCCCCGATTACATAAAGAGCGGCGTTCTCGAAAGAATCGTTGAGCCCGAAAGAATTATTAAGTTCCGTGTTCCGTGGATGGACGATAACGGAAACGTAGTTGTAAACCGCGGCTTCCGTATCCAGTTTAACAGCGCAATCGGTCCTTATAAGGGCGGTCTCCGCTTCCATCCTTCTGTGTACGAGGGAATTATTAAGTTCCTCGGCTTTGAACAGATC
>JAZRGJ010000028.1:0-4372 GCA_045644125.1 Eubacteriales bacterium
TACGCTTTGTAACCGACAGTCCGTACGTCATCTTGAAGGTCGTTTATCCCAAGCTCGAACAAATGTCGCATATGGCTCGCTCCGGCTCGGTTGGCTTTGATATGTACGTCAACGAAAACGGCAAAGAGCGCTATACCAAGAGCTTTATTCCTCTTTGGACGAACACGTATGACGGAGTTGTGGATTTTTCCGAAACAAAGGAAAGACTTATAACGATAAATTTCCCGCTTTATAACGGGGTCAACGAAGTTTACGTGGGAATTAACGGAGATTATTCGATAAAGCCCGCTCCCGACTACAGCGTGAAGCTTCCCATGGTTTCCTACGGCTCGTCGATAACTCAGGGCGGCTGCGCATCTCGCCCCGGTAACGCATATCAGGCGGTAATTTCGAGAAGATACGACGCAGATTTTATAAATCTCGGCTTTTCGGGAAGCGCAAAAGGCGAGGTGGCGATGAAAAACTATATTGCCTCGCTTCCGATGTCATGCTTCATTTTTGATTACGACCATAATGCTCCGAACCCCGACCACTTAAGAGCAACTCATAAGCCTATATACGAGGCTGTGAGAGCCGCTCATCCCGATATTCCGATTCTTATGCTGCCGCGTCCTGAATTTTTCTATACCCGTGGCATCGAAATCCGTAATGAAATAGTCAAGGCTACTTACGATTTTGCAAAAGCAAACGGAGACGCAAACGTGTATTTTATTCCCTCGCACGAGCTTATGGCGCTTTGTGAGGACAATGGAACCGTTGATGGAAGCCACCCTACAGACCTTGGATTTTTCAGCATGGCGCAGGCTATGATTAAAGTCTTGGATAAGCTTTTTGAAGTCAAATCAAAATAAAATATAAATTAAATATCAGAGGTGAAAGATATGTCGGATATTGCAAGTATTGATAAAAATTTTGTGATTGAAACCAACATTGAAAGAGAAAACATTAAGTTTTACGATGCCAAGGAAGCTCCGATAAGCCTTTTTGGCGTATGGCACGACGGTGAGTGCTACAGACGCGTCCCCGCTGACGTTGCGCAAAACACGAGCGAGGGAGTCGTATCTCTTGCAAAGGCTACCGCAGGCGGAAGAATTCGCTTTATAACCGATAGCCCGTACGTTATTTTAAAGGTTATATATCCGTCCGTCGGGCTTATGTCGCACATGCCTCGCTCAGGCTCTGCGGGATTCGATATGTACGTTAATAAAGACGGAAGAGAGTGCTACGCAAAAAGCTTCATTGCGACGGGCGCTACGGATTTTGACGGAGTTGTGGATTTTTCAGAGAAAAAGGAAAGACTTATAACGATAAATTTCCCGCTTTATAACGGGGTTTCCGAAGTTTACATAGGTATTAACGGAGATTATTCGATAAAGCCCGCTCCCGACTACAGCGTAAAGCTTCCCATGGTTTCCTACGGCTCGTCGATAACTCAGGGCGGTTGCGCATCTCGCCCCGGTAACGCATATCAGGCGGTAATTTCGAGAAGATACGACGCCGACTTTATAAACCTCGGTTTTTCAGGCAATGCAAAGGGTGAGGTAGCAATGAAGGATTATATTGCATCGCTCCCCATGTCCGCCTTTATCTACGACTATGATTTTAATGCTCCGAGCGCAGACCATCTGCGTGAAACTCACAAGCCTATCTACGAGGCGGTAAGAGCAAAATATCCCGAAATTCCCATTATAATGATGGCTCGCCCCTACTTCTTCTCCGAAGAACAGAACGAGCGTGACCTCCGAAACAGAATAATAAAGGATACTTATAATTTTGCCGTTGAAAACGGTGATAAGAACGTATACTTTATCTCTTCAAGAGAGCTTTTTGAGCTTTGCGAGGATAACGGAACGGTTGACGGATGTCACCCCACCGATTTCGGATTTTTCAGCATGGCGCAGGCTGTTATAAAGGTTCTCGATAAAATTTTTGAAGTTAAGGCGTAAAGCTATGAAGCTTTATATGAAGCAAAAAATCTTTTCCTTTAAGGATAAATTCTTTATTTATGACGAATGGGGAAGAGAAAAATATTCCGTTGAAGGCGAGTTGTTTTCATTTGGGAAACGCCTTCACGTAAGAGATATGTTCGGAAATGAACTCGCATTTATAAAGCAAAAGGTTTTCAGCTTTTCCCCGCGATATAAAATTTTCGTTGGCGACGATGAGGTTGCCGAGGTTTTAAAGCGCTTTACGGTTTTTAAGCCGCACTACAGCGTTCTCGGTACGAACTGGGAAGTGCAGGGTGATTTCTTTGATCACGAATATGCGCTTTACGATAACAATCTTCCCGTGGCAAACGTAAAAAAAGAGTGGATGAGCTGGGCTGACACGTATTCCATTGATATAGCTCCTTACGTTGACGAATTAACCGTGCTTTGCGTGGTATTGGTCGTTGACGCAGCGATGGACACGGGCGAACTTGTGCATTGATATTTGTGACACGGGTGCCGTGATACGCATAAAAAAAGGAAGAAGCATTGATTTGCTTCTTCCTTTTTCGTTTTTATTTAACCCATTTATGATTGCGAGCCTTAACCGACGGTGTAAGCTTCCAAGGAAGCTCGCCGCGCTTTGTCGGGCCGGGCTGAACGTAATAGCCCTCAACACCCTTGATAGAGAAGCCCTCGTCGTCCATAGTGATTATGGAGTAAAGGGGTTTTGCGTAAATTACGTTGTATCGAAGATTGGGGAATTCTTCTTCCGTTTTATCGCAGTAGTGCTTTGCCTGATATTTTTCACCAACCCAGAAGCCGAAAATGCTGGCTACGTTGTGGTAATAAGTTCCGTCAATCAAGTCGAGTCCGTCGAGGTGCATGTGTCCTGAAAGGCACATTCTGATTTCTTTTCCGCGAGCTTTCGCCTCTTTGATTATTCTTTCAAATTCGGGAAGGTCTTTAATGCCGCCGTCGTAATCGAAAAGCGCCTGATGAGAGAACATAAGCACAGGCTCGTCACCGTCCTTGAGCTCTTCTTCAAGCCAAGTAAGCTGATTCGGCGAAAGGTAAGGCAAATCACGGTAGAAATAGTTTGCGCAGTCGTAATGCACGTAATTGCCGTCGTCGTCCTTGTAATAGTTTCCGTCGAGCACGATGAAATGCCAACCGTTTACGTGGAACGAATAATATCCGTTCGGTATTCCGTACATTTTTAAAGCATCTTCAGGGGAGAGAAAATCGAAATCGTGATTTCCCATCGTGTGATATGCGGGAATTCCGAAGCTCGTATACTTTTTAAGTATCGCCTCTTTATCAACGTTTGACGGACGCTCGTATGCGTTTCTAACGTTATTCGGCATTATATCGATGGGGCATTTCGTTTTCGAGGTATCGTTTGGATATGCGAAATCTCCAAGGTGCATCATTAAATCAACGCCCTCTTCTTTTGCGGCTTTTAAAAAAGCGTCAACTCTTTTTTCTCCGTCTTTTGCTATATCAAGATGGACGTCTGCCATAACGGCAATTTTAATTTCTCTCATATTTGTATCCTTTCACAGAAATTAGATTACGGTGCTTTTATTGTAATAGTGAAGCGCTTTCAATGTATCCCGTGTCACTTTAAAATGGAAAATGCAAACTTTAGTTTCCTTTTTAAAAACCGCAGAATAAGAATCGCTTTCGCTTTTTGAGGGCAATGCGTTATACGTTTTGTTGATGCGGATTCCCTCGTTGCGCAAATCGATTTTGTCACGAGGAGCTATCATAATGGCATCGCTTATATGGAGCTTGAATTTTTCGTGCGCCGTCTTTCCGTAGCTGACGTAAAACGTGAGCATTCCCGCCCCTATCGTGTATTTGTAGTCGGGGCTTGTGTAGCGCCATGTGTAATGAATTATTATCCAAAGCGTCACGGGGATTAAAGCTCCGAGCGGAAAGAAGCGAGTCTTGATTATTGCGTACATATACGCTACCGTGTACGCAACGTAGAAAAAAGCCAAAAGGAACTTGAAAAGAATCCATTTTCCCTCGCACTTTTGGGTGCAAGCGTATTCGTGAATATTATTGTCCATAAATTTTGTCACCTGCGCTTTACGAAAAATGTCATTTAACATATATTTTAGCACTTTTATGGGTTTTGTCAATAAGTTTCCGCTATTTTTTTGTTACTTTTGCCACATTGTTTTAGAAAACTTTGTGCGTTCCTCCAAGTTTTCTCGTCTTGGGTTGACTTTATTTATTTAAAGATATATAATATTATATAATTAAAAGAATTAGGAGATTAAAATGGATATTAACCAGTTTATAAAAACCAAGCGAATATTCATCCCGATTTTCGATATTTTCTTTGTATTTGCGGCGACGTTTTTGGCAATATGGGTGCAGGATGAGGTTTTTTCAATCTCGTGGCAGCAATTTTTGTGGGCGCTCATGAATGT
>JAZRGJ010000029.1:0-1556 GCA_045644125.1 Eubacteriales bacterium
TCGATTTCGAAATAGAAAATACCACGTTTGTAAATGCATCCCGTGAGGGCGAATCTCCTCTTAATGCGGCGCTTCCCACAAACAACTGTTATCTTAGCGTTAAAAACTCTCGCTTCGTTGATACAAGAGGAAATAATGCGGCGGCTATCACTGTTAGAGGCGACGGAGAAAACGTAGTCGTTGAAAATACGGTGTTTGACGGCTTCAAGGAAAACGTCGGACGCTTGCTCGTTGAAAGCGACGCTCCCGATTATCTTGAAAACCGCAATTCCGACTGGGAGAGCGGCACGGAAGACTCGCACACCGTTATAGCAGAGCAAAATGCCGATTTTTCAGCTCTTGATGCGCTTTACGAGGATAGACGCGCATACTACGGCGACCTTCACGTTCACACCAATTGCGGCGGTACGTCCGACGGCGGCTTCCCGATGAAAGACTGGCCTGCGGCAATGGATGCAATAGACCTTGACTTTGCGGCGGTCGTTGACCACAAGCAGATGCGCGGCTTCTTCCTGCCCGAATGGGACGAGGAGCACTTCATAATCGGAATGGAACCCGGAACTTCAATCTCCGATATAGAAAAGGTAAGACACGGACTTCGCGCAATGCACTACTGCATGATGTTCCCTCATAAGTACGGTCTTGCTATGGTGTTTGCAAACTTCCCCGAATTCAATTTCCGAGGCGACGAGCTTACGGGTTATTGCGCATATCCCTCGTTCACAAAGGCTCGCATGGCTGAACTCGTTGCATATATCAACTCTATCGGCGGTGTTATCGTTCACGCGCATCCAAAGGAAATGATGTGCTCCGAAAATCCGCTTGACTATTACCTCGGCGAGCACAGCTACATTGAAACCATCCGCAACGGCTACGGCTCAAACCTTTCTTCAAGAGATTACGAGGTTTGGAAAGGAATTCTTGCGGCAGGAAAGCATATGTATGCATCCGCAGGCTCGGATACGCATAGCCACGTTAAAAACAATTCTGTTTCCACCTTCTATACAAAAGAAAAGAACGGCAGAGCGTTCTTTGACGTTATGAAGTCGGGCGACTTCAGCGTAGGCGCTGTCGGTATCAAAATGGAAATAGACGGCGCGCCGATAGGCTCGGAGCTTGCCTACCGTGACGGAATGGTATTAAACGTAAAAATAGGCGATTTCTACAAGCACGAATTCCACGAAAACACTCCCTACCGTGTTCGCATAATAACGGATAAGGGCATAGCTTACGAGTCGATTTACAACGGCAAGCTTCCGCAGAAAATTTCTGTTAAAGCGGAAAAGAGAATGTTCTACAGAGTTGAAATTTTCGACACGGTACGTGGCTACGTCGTATCTCACTCCAACCCGATTTGGCTCGATAAAGAATAATTTTCGAAAAAATTCATTTTGTTGAAGTTTCAACATATTTTGACAGAGGTTTCTGTTAGAATATGCATAGATAAAATGAAACGGAGATAAGCTTATGGAAAACAAAATGGATATGACAGCGCTCTTTAAAATCTCTTACGGCCTTTACGTCGTAACTTCAAACGACGGCAAAAAGGATAACGG
>JAZRGJ010000030.1:0-3866 GCA_045644125.1 Eubacteriales bacterium
CGTTTATCAGGAAATAGATAAGCTTCCTGAGGGCTACAAAGTTCCCGAAGGAAGACGCAAGCCGTGGGGAACTGCGCACGCTCTTCTTTGCTGCCTTGGAACTGTTGACGCGCCTTTCGCCGTTATCAACGCAGACGACTACTACGGCGCTCACGCATTTGAAAAGATTTACGATTTCTTGAAGAATGCCGAGGATGATGAAAAGTATCATTTTGCAATGGTTGGTTACAGAATTAAGAATACCGTAACCGAGCAGGGCTCTGTATCTCGTGGAATTTGCACCTCCGACGCTAACGGAATGCTCACCGAAATCGTTGAGCGTACCAAGATCAGCACTAAGGGCGGCAGAATTTACTACACCGAGAACGACGTTGATACCGACCTTGATCCCGAGGTTCTTGTTTCAATGAACCTTTGGGGCTTTACTCCCTCCTATCTTAAGGAGTGCGCTGAAAGATTCCCCAAATTCCTTGATGAAAACGTTCCCAAGAATCCCGAGAAGTCCGAGTTCTTCCTTCCCACAGTAGTGTCTGAGCTTATCACCGAGGGCAAGGCTGACGTTCGCGTGCTTGATAACTGCGATAAGTGGTACGGCGTTACTTATAAAGAAGATAAAGAAGACGTTGTAAACGCATTCAAGGCTCTCAAGGCAGACGGCGTTTATCCCGCTAATTTCTAAGTTGAATAAATAAAAAAAGAGGTCTTAACGACCTCTTTTTTTATTACTTTGCTTTTTTCTTTCTGAAAAGTCCGTCCAAGCGTATCATTCCGACTATAGAAGACACCAAAATTCCGCCGTGCACCAAAGACATTACGAATGACTTCGTGTAAATGTCGTAAGGAAGCCAGAAGAGGGGATTAAGCGCGCACCAGATGCGGAAAACCGAGGCGTCCTTCTGTATCAAGCTCATTGAGAAGCAGAGCGCCGCAAATGCAGGTAAAAGTTCCATAAGATCGGAGCTTATTACAAGGTTATATATTGCGCAAGCAAAATATAAAATTATAAACCCAACAGTCACAGGAACGTGCGGCCTTATATTTCTTTTGTTATAGAAGAACATTACGATTGAGTGAAATACAGCCGCAATGCTTAATAACATTCCGGAGCCGCCGTCCATTAAAAGATAATTCGTTGATGCAATGAGGTTGATGAGTACTTGGAAGAGTAAAATCACCTTCATGTTTTTAAGTTGCAGCATGCAGATTGCGAGTATTCCTGCGAATACGCTTATGCCTTGCGCAATCCAAAAAGCTGTAGTTGGGTTCATGTTGATTTCCTCGCTGTTTTGTTAAGTCAGTTAAAAAGTTTTGATTTTGTGTCGAAAAGGTGTTTTTTTGGTAGAAAACAAAGAATTTATTCCTTAACGGAATGATTGTTCGGAATCTTCGCCCATAAGCTTTTTCGCATATGAAGCTATGATTTCAGCCGTTCCTTCAATACCGAGAGTCGAGGAATTTATAGCCATATCGTAGTTATCGTATTTTCCCCATTTGTTGCCGGTATAAAAATTATAATAAGAAGCTCTTCTTTTGTCGGTCTTGTTTATAACGTCAATAACCTGGCTTGATTTTATTTCAGGATGGCGCTCTGCAATTCGTGCTTGTCTATGCTCAAGATCGCCGTAAATAAAGAGCCTTAAAACGTTCTTTTCGTCTTTAAGGACGTAGTCAGCGCATCTTCCGATAATAACGCAGCTACCCTCAGCGGCGTATTTCTTTATCGCATCCGATTGTAAAATAAAAAGCTTATCGTTTATCGGCATTTTATATCCGAATACATTGTGTCCCATGATATTTGAGCCCATAGCAAGCGTGTAAAGCAAGCTGTTTGCCGCCGACTCGTCAACGTTTTTGATAACTTCCTCGCTGAGATTGCCGCTTGCGGCAGCATCCTTTATGAGTTCTTTATCGTAAATTGGAATTCCGAGAAGTTTAGCCGTGCGCTCTCCTATTTCTCGACCGCCGCTGCCGTATTGGCGAGCTATTGTTATGATAAGTTTTTTTGCCATTCCGAATCTCCTTTCGGTGTTTATGTCTTTATTTTAGCACATTTATCGTTAAAAGTAAATCGCTTTTGTTTATTTTTATTCAAATATTGTAATTTTAATTCCGTTATGATAAAATAGTTGTAGAATTTTTCGGAGGTTTAAATATGAAACTTGCCCTCTCATCAAAAATAAGTAAAATTGACGCCTTTTGCGCCGAAAAGCTCGGTATTCCCACCGAAGCGCTTATGAAAAAAAGCGGTCTTGCCGTATCGGCTGTTATAAGAAATAAGATTCCTTCCGGAAAAGAAATCGTAATTCTCGCAGGAAAGGGCAATAACGGCGGCGACGGCTATGCCGCGGCGTGCGACCTTTTTCCCGATTTCAAAGTAACGGTATTCGATATATTCGGAGAGGGGCAGAAAAACGAGGCGGGAAAGCTTTTCTACGGTGAATTTTTAAACCTTGGCGGAAAAATAGAGAAATACGACGCATCACGCGAGATGCTTTCGAAAATCAAAAACGCAGACGTTATCGTTGACGCAATTTTCGGAACGGGCTTCGAGGGGGAAGTTCCTGAGGAATTACGCGCTCTTGCAATATGTATCAGAGAATCCGTCAGCGCTTATAAAATTGCGATAGACGTGCCGCTCGGAATCAGCGCCGATAACGGAAGCGTCGGGGATTTTGCAATTAGCGTCGATGCGACGGTTGAGCTCTCGATAATAAAGCCCGGAATAGTATCGTATCCCGCAAGGTCTTACGTTGGCGAGGTGATTTACGACAGCCTTGGTATTCCGCTTGACGTGATTTATGAAAATTTCGATTTCAAATACGAAATGATAAGCGAAGACTTTGCTAAGGAAATGCTTCCGAAGCGAGAAATGAATTCAAACAAAGGAAGCTTCGGAAAGCTTCTTATGATAACGGGAAGCAAAAAATATAAAGGAGCCGCCCATCTTTCCTTGGAGGCGGCGCTCCGCAGTGGCGTCGGTTACGTAAATTACGTCGGCGCAGAAGAGCTTGTGTCGGAGCTTTCTTCAAAATTTCCCGAGGCGATTTATAAAAAATATACGGAGATAGAAAAGCTTTCGAAAGAAGAAATTAAAGAAATCGTCGAGATGTCGAAAAAATCAAGCGCAACTCTTTTGGGCTCGGGCTCCGATAACACGAAAGGGCTTCTTGATTTAACCTTGGCTCTTCTTTCGGAAGAGGGCTCGCCTCTGGTGCTTGATGCAGATGCGATAAATGCATTGTCAGAGCTTAAAGAGGAGGGAAGACTTGCTCTTAAATCCTCAAAGCGCACGGTAATCATCACACCTCATCCGCTTGAATTTTCTCGCCTTGCGGGATGCGAGGTTGCCGAGGTGCAAGGGCGCAGAATCGAGCTTGCCGAAAACTTTGCAAAAGAATACGGAGTGCTGGTCGTCCTTAAAGGAGCAGGTACGATAATAGCGGACGCCGATAATATTTCGATAAACACGACGGGAAGCTCGGCTCTTGCAAAAGCCGGAAGCGGTGACGTTCTTGCGGGGCTTCTCGGATCGCTCGTGGCTCAAAATATAAAGCCGCATCTTGCCGCAAGTCTTGCCGTCGCGCTTCACGCTCTTGCGGGTGATACGCTTGCAAAAGAGTTCTCTTCATACGGCGTAACCCCCTCGGATCTGCCTCGTGAAATTGCTCGCTCCATGGCGGCGGCTGAAAAGTCAAAATAAAACAAATCACTACCCGTGTAAAGAAAAAGCATTGATTTTTTGCGAAAATCAATGCTTTTTTAAACTTTTGTTTACATTTTTAAAAGCTTGTAAAGATAAGCCGCGCACTCCTCTTTGGTAACGGCGTCATCTCGCTTTATGCTTTCAAAATCCGTATCGAATATTC
>JAZRGJ010000031.1:0-1788 GCA_045644125.1 Eubacteriales bacterium
GTTAACATCATGTTAATACCGTTCTTTACGGCAACTCGCATGAAGTTTTCAATGATTTCCCAGTGGCGCTTCGACCACATCTTAACGTTGTAGTAAGAAGCAAGACAGTCGCAATGGAACCACTGAGTGAAGTAAATTTCATCCTCGGGCAAAACTGCGTTGATAATTTCAACGGTAACGGTTTTTTCTACCGTAGCTTTTTCTTCGGGGGTATAAACGCTGACGGTGAGAGGATATTTGCCCGCTTTAATGCGCTTAGGGATATTGATTTCCACCCAAACGCCCATAACGGTTTCGCCGGAAATAGCTATGAGATTATTGTAATGAAGCGGTCTTAAAATATCGGGGAAAATGCCGGGGCCCTTTGATATGTAGTTGTCGTCGGCGATACCGGAGTGCTGAACTGTCGGGCGGTCTACGACGACGTTGCAAACGTCACGCATGGTAGCGTATTTTGAGAGCTCGCCCTCAAGTTTTACGTTTGCCTTGAGTCCTCTCGGGTTAAAGTAAGTTCCGTCGTAATGATAGGTATGCAAAAGCTGGAATGAAACTCTTTCGCCCTTAAGAGCGCTTATAGTTCTTAATTCCTTGAATTTATCAATATTGTCGCTTGCAAGAGCTTTTTCAAGCGAGGAAACGATTTTCGTCTTAAACATTTTGTCACCTCTCCGGCATTTATCTGGTCTTTTTCTTAATCATTGCGTTGATGGTTTCACGAATAGTAAGAATCTGATCTGCGTTCGTTGCGCAATCGTCAAAGGTAACGTCGCAGCCGATTACATCGTCGATAAGCTTAACTATCGCTTCTTTGCCGTAATACTTTTCGCAAAGCTTCATAGCTTTCATATCCTGAAGCGCCTCGAAGAATACGATAATACGGCTCGATTCAAGCGCCGTTCCGTCCATGTTGGGATAAACGGAGAAAGCATCTCCGGGGGGTACCCATGCGTTTCCGTCAAGCTGAACGTAGGGGTTGATAAGGTCGCAGGAGAGGTAGTTGTAGTAGAAGTTGTAGCCCCACTGCAAGAAGCCCTTTATGTCGTATTTATACATCTGATAACCGATAGAACGGTTACGGCAAGCGGGCATTGCAATGAATCTATTTGAAACCTTTGTCGCCTGGCTGCAGCAGTAATAAGTCCAAAGTCCCGGAATATTCTCGTCAAGGAAAGGCTTTATGTGGTTGTTTGCAGGGATAGGCATTTCGCAAGTGCCGTCAAGGTAGTATTCAATGTGGGAAAGAGCGTCCATGATAGGATAACCACGGAGAACGTCTGCAATTCCGGCTTTCGCCTTTTTGTAGGTTTCAAGGTGCAATTCGCTGGGCTCGTCGGAAATGTGGAAGAAGCAGCGCTTGTCGTTGCCGTTTTCCTTCATATGAGCGATAACAGCGCCGAGCATCTCACGAAGGAAGCCGAGATATTCGTCGCCAACGGAGTCGGTTTCCCAACCGAAGATTTTCTTGTATTCGCCGTCAACGGTTGCCATAACCTTGGGCGCATGAGCAGAGCCCCACTGAGTGAAGAGGTGGTTCATTTCGAAATACTTGATTCCAACCTTGTCGCAGAGCTTAACCCATTTGTCAAGAAGGGTAAAGTCAAAGGAATATTTGCCGTTTTCTACTTTAACACCGACAAGCTGAGCCGTAGGTCTTTCACCGCCGATTTTAGTGTCAAGGGGAGGAGTTACGAGGGGTGTCAAAATCATATTGATGCCGTTTTTAACAGCCGTACGCATAAAGTTTTCAATAATCTCCCAGTGACGCTTGGACCACATTTTAACGTTGTA
>JAZRGJ010000032.1:0-1778 GCA_045644125.1 Eubacteriales bacterium
CAAAAACGATAGTTCTAGAACAAGTTCCTTTTGTAGAATAAGTGTACATGATAATTACCTCCTCAAAAATATTTTTTTGACCGTTTTATACGGCTTGACGACGGATAGAACTTAATCAACCAAAGTCTCGTAAATGGCTGAATACAAATCCGACGCTTTGCTTTCCCAGTTTTTATAAATATTCTGCGCTGTTTTTTTGTCGGGAATGACAAATTTCAAATCAAGCATAGGTTGTCCGGGGGCGAGTATTTTCAAAAGCACGGTGTAAGTGCCGTCAACGTTTTGATAGTAATCCGATTTACATTCCTGACGATTGCGGAGTTTTCCGCTGTTGTTCTTGACGAAAGCGGAGATTTCTTCGCGTATGCTTTTGGGAATATTGATATAAAAGCTGTTCAAGCTTTCCCGTCCGTCGCTTGTAATAATATACATAGCCTCTTCTTCGGGCGGGGAAACACGACAAATGAACCCGTCTTCTAAAAGGCGGGGCAGAAGCTCCATACAGTCCATATAATTAAGCCAGTTATTTCCCGCCGTGCACATCTCTACGATTGTCCGCTCGGATAACGCCGTTTCCATTTTATCGAAAATGAACAGCATAATAAGCTTATTGACGGAAGTTTCGCCTTGTATTTGCATTCGTATTAACCCCTTATATAGCGTATTTCATTGCTTAGTTAAAAACAGGGCCGCCCTTTCAGGTGCGGCGATAGAAAGAAAAATCCGCAATATTTCGTGCGGAGTTTCTTTTACGCTTCGAATTTCTTTAATTTTTCAAGCAGTTCCGTACAGTTATCGTCGAAGATTTCAACGGTAATGGTGTTGGAAAGATCAAGAGAGAATATCCCAAGAATAGATTTTGCATCTACGACGTACTTGCCGCTTTTCAGCAGAATTTCGCAAGGATACGCCTGCGTGATACTTACAAACTCTTTAACCCTCTGCGCTTTTTCCAAAGAAATTTTAATAGATTTCATACGTATTAGAACCTCCCGTATAATTTATTCGGATACATTATACACAATTTTTTTGCTAAAATCAAGATATTTTACAAAAAAATATTTATTCTTTGCTGATTTTGTGCTATAATGACAATATAAAGAAATTGAATTGTTAAAAATGCCGAAAAGGAGTAACTATGGATTACGTAGAAAAGACCGTAAAAAATAACTACATTTATAAAGGCAGTATACTTACTCTTCGTTGCGACGATGCCGAACTTCCCGACGGCAAGCCTTGCAAGCGCGAGATAGTAGAACACAGCGGCGGCGCGTGCGTGCTGTACGTGGAAGAGGGCAAGGTATTGCTTGTCCGACAGTACCGCTACGCGTATGGCGAAAGTATTTACGAGATCCCTGCAGGTAAGCTGAACGCGGGGGAAGACCCCAAGGCGGCAGCCGCGCGGGAGTTGGAAGAGGAAGCGGGCGTGAAAGCGGCGGAGCTGGAACTTTTATTTGTGGATTATCCTTCGCCGGGATATACGAACGAAAAGATTTATATATACTATGCAAAAAACGGGGAAAAGGTATCGGCGCACCTTGATGAAGGGGTATTTCTCGACGCGGAATATATCCCGCTTGAAACGGTAAGAAAGATGCTAAAAAACGGAGAGATACGGGACGGTAAAACGATTATTGCCCTGCAATGGTATTTTCTTTCGGAAGAATAAAAAGGGACGGAGCCGAAAACTCGGCTCCGTCCTTTTTTGAAAAAAAGCAATAAGGAGAAAAATGAAGAAAAATTAGCAACCGCAGTTGCAGTTACAGCCGCAATTACAA
>JAZRGJ010000033.1:0-9992 GCA_045644125.1 Eubacteriales bacterium
GAGGTTATCATAGTTGATAAGGACGGAAACATAGATCCCACGACGCCTTTCCTCCTTGACTACGAAAAGGTAACGAGCATCACCGTTCACAAAATTGACGTTGAATCCATAACGATTCAAAACGCAACGATAGAAGAGCCCGCAAGCCGCATTAACCTCGGCCCCGGCGGTTATCATTCGTACAACCACGGTATCACGGTTTCCCGCCCCAACACCGTAATCAAAAATATCGTCCACGTTATAACGGGCGAAATTAACAAGAACGCTCCCGTTAAAGAAGACGCAGACGGACTTTGCTACGACGTCAGCGAAGAGGGCTACTCCTACAATGCGACGGCGGGCGGCAAATACGGCATTTTGAAAGGCGGCAAGCCTTACGACGGAGAGGACGTCCACCCCTTTATAGGCCCCTCTTTCAGCGGAATACTTCAGATAAGAAACACACATAACGTTCACATTATAGGCTGCACGTTCCAAGCCAGAGTTCACTACGTCGAGGGAACTTACGATATAGGCGCAAACACCTCGAATAAGATAGTGTTTGAAAACTGCACCCAGTCGAACTTCTTCGACGAAAGACCTGCTTACACCAAGTTTAACGGCGGAGTTTCAACTTTCCCGAACCTCTCGCGTTGCTGGGGCGTCATGGGCTCTAACTACACGAAGAATATGGACTATATCAACTGTGAGCTCACCCGTTACGACGCCCACGCAGGCGTTTACAACGGCAAAATCATCGGCGGTAAGATCGCTATTCTCCGTCTTATCGGAGGCGGCAATTTCATCATCGAGGGCGTTGAGGTTTACAGAAATTACCGCACCGCAGTTCCTTTCCAGCTTCGTGAGGACTACGGCGCAACGTTCAACGGAACGATAACCATTAAAAACGTCGTTATTAAGGACGGTCAGTTCAGCGTTGACGGACAGTACGGAGAAATCGCCGCGCTCTTCGACGCTCCCTCCGCTCCTTGGGATAACGGCTATATCAACCACTTCCCGAATATTATAATTGACAATATCAGCATAGAAACAAACGCTACCGAAGTTCCCCTCGTAGCGATTGGCGGTGAGAATTACTCCTCATCGGAGCACTACCCCTCAAGAAGCATCATAAAACAAGACGTTCACGATCCGAACGCTCTTTTCACAACTTATTTTGAAACGAAAAACCCCAACATAGTTGAAGAAGACACGGAAAGATTCGACTATCTTAAGGACTTCAAAAAGGTTAACAAAGCTCCCGATAAGCTTTCAAACGGCGAATATACGGTAGTTGATAACGGAAACGGAACCTACACGGTAATCGCAAAGGGCGTTAAGAATATCAACCCCTACCAGCCGCCCGAATTTATCGAAATCAAAAACATGGCGAATGCCAAGAATATGAGCGGAAAAACGCTCAACATAACCCTTTATAACTGTAACTTCTTTAAAAACGTTGAGTTAATCGACGAGGACGGCGTTCTTAAGAAAGTTAACGTTCCCAAATAAGTCATTTTAAAAAAATATAACGACGTTTCGAAAGGAAATTTTATGAAAAACTTAAAGCGTTTAATTTTAGTGCTTCTCGTTTTCACGCTTGCGCTTACGCTCTTTGCGTGCGGTAAAAAGCAAAACCCTCCGCCCCAAGGCGGCACGGGCGAGGCGTGTCAGCACGAGGACAAAAACGGCGACTGCGTTTGCGACAAGTGCAAAAAGGCAATGAAACACGAAGACGAAGACGAGGACGGCAATTGCGACGTTTGCGACAAGGAGCTTGACTCAGGCTCAAGTGAAGACGGCATAGTTCTCATCGAGGACGAAGAGGTGCTTTTCCAGATAGTTCTCGGCTCTGACATCAAAAGCTCCGTAAGAATGACGGTTGACGACATCGTTGACATTCTCGACGAGGAATTCGGCATCACCCTTACCGTCGTTGAAGATAAAGCCGGCAACGAGGGAGACATTGAGGTGCTTATCGGCACGGTTACGAGCCGTGGCGAAGATTACGAATTTGACAAGTATTCGCTCGGCGCCGAGGGCTTCATCATAAGCGCTGTTGACGAATCGAAAATCATCATAAACGGCGGTAGCGAAGAATCTCTCGTTGAAGCGTTCATGATGTTCTTCGAGGAATTTCTCGGAATCGAGGATGGCATGGATGAGCTTTCCGACTTCGTTTTCACCGAAGACCATGAAACCATCGAGAAGCAGGAAAACTACAGAATAGATTCTATTACTCTCGACGGAATGGACCTTGACGGATACACCATTTCAAGAGACAGAGGCGATGGAGGAGTTACCGACGCGCTTGCGTTAAGACTTCAGACATTCTTCTACGAAAAGGCAGGATACTATCTTAACATAGTTGACGCAGATGATGCTGACGAAAAGACCATTTCTTTCCGCCTTGTTAAAAAGGGCGAGGCCGGCGCAACCGGTTTCCGCGCGAGATTTGACGGCGAAACGCTTATCATAGAATGTGCTCACAAGGGCAAATTCGAAGAGGCCTTCAACGAATTCTATTCCACCTTCAGTATGAAAACCGGCGACGTCAATATAACGAAATTCGACGGCAATACCGACTTTACTACTATTTATTATAAGGACTTCGGCGTAAAGGGCGACGGTAAGACCGACGACTCCGCTGCGATAAGAGCGGCTCACGACGAAGCAAACAAGAATAACCAGACCGTACTTGGCGACAAAAACGCCGTTTACTATATCGGCAAGGTTACGACTCCCATAATCATTAAAACCGACGTTGACTGGAGAGGCGCAAAGTTCATCTTCGACGCAACCTATTTCCAACCCGAAGACTCCGGTAACGTTTTCAAGATTGATAACAATACCGCTCCCCAGAGTTTCTACACGTCAGACGATAGAATTATTAAACAGCTTAACGCAAACGTAGTTGACGGACTCGTTATCAAGGGCATCAACCACGGCGACGAGCAGACAACGACCTTTGACGTTGGAATCCGCGAGCCCCTTATGCTCAAGGTTTACAACGACGATGCGAGAGCTTATATCCGTTGGGGCTACACTGACACCATGGGTGGCGCGCAATGCGAGGTTATCATAGTTGATAAGGACGGAAACATAGATCCCACGACGCCTTTCCTCCTTGACTACGAAAAGATAACGAGAGTCCTTGCTTACAAAATCGACGTTGATCCCATCACCATCAAGAACGCAACCGTTGAATCAAGAAACAGTAAGGTAAACCTTCTTGGCGGATACAAGTCGATAGCTCACTCCTTTGAGCTTGCCCGTCCCAACGTTACGATGGAAAATCTTATCCACATAATCACCAACGAGTACACCTACGACACCCCCACAAGACTCAACCCCGCAACAGGCGTTTGGGATGACGTTTCCGGCGAGGGCTACACCATCAAGAACAATATCGTTTACAAGAACGGCGCTCAGTATAAGGGCAACGACGTTAAGCCTTTCACGGGTTACTCCTACTCAGGCTTTATTCAGGTTTCCAACACTCACAATTCACTTATCAAGGATTGCGTATTCCAGGCAAGATACCACTACGAAGAGGGTACCTACGATATTTCCTGCTCTTACGCAAACCAGATAGTGTTCAAGAACTGCACGCAGTCAAACTTCTTTGAAAAGGATGCAAACGGAAACGAAACCACGGTTGCCAACATTGGTACTTATTGGGGCATTGCGGGAACAAACTACTGTAAGAACATGTACTACGAAGACTCCGTACTTACCCGTTACGACGCTCACTGCGGCGTTTATAACGGCGGTATCAAGGGCGGTAAGATTGCAGTTATCCGTCTTATCGGCGGGGGCACTTTCACCGTTGAGGGCGTTGATTTCCACGCAAGAGGAAATCCTATCCAGCTTCGTGAGGACTACGGCGCAACCTTTAACGGCACGGTTATCGTTAAGGACACCAAGTTCCACTATATCTGGGGCGGCACTAACTACAGCCTCACCCTCTTTGACGCGCCTACGGCAAACATTTACAACGGTTACGGAACTTACTTCCCGAGCATTATAATCGACAATATCTCGGTTAATACGACGCAAGAAACGATCAACCTCATAGCTCTTTGCAACCAGACTTACTCGAAAACCGGCGACCACTTCCCCTCCCGTTGCCCGATCAGAGATAACGCGCACGATCCCGATGAGCTCTTCACCTACTACTACGAAACGAAAAACCCCAACATAGTTGAAGAAGAGCCCGATAAATTCCCATTCCTTGCGGGAAGAAAGAAGAATACGACTGCAGATTCACCGAACGCTCTTGACGACGACGAATACATGGTCGTTAACAACGGCAACGGCACGTACACGGTTATTGCCAATAAAGTTCAGAATCTTCAGCCTTATCACGCTCCCGAGTTTATCGAGATCAAGAACATGGACAATTGCGTTAACCTTAACGGCAAGAAGATGAAGATCACAGCCTACAGCTCAAACTTCTTCGACAACACCGAAATCATTGACGAGGACGGCATTATCGAGTGGATAAAAGCGCCTGCAAGATAATAAAAGGCGTTTAAATTTGAACTGCGCTCTTTTAAAAATCATTTCTTGATCTTTCGCATCATAAAATGCGCCGTGAAAACTCACGGCGCATACCTACCTAAAGGAGTATTTATGAAAAAAACCAGACGTATACTCATAGTTTTACTTACTCTGGCCCTCGCTTTTACGCTTTTTGCCTGCGGCAAGAAAACGACGGAAGAGCCTCCGCCTGCCGTTGAAGAAAACAAGCCCTGCGAAAGCCACGTCGATAAAGACAAAAACGGCGCTTGCGACAAGTGCGGCGAAGATTTCCGTGAGGAAGTGACACCCCCCGCGAGCGAAGATGTCACGCTCGTTAAAGACGGCGACGTTTTATACGACGTAGTTATAGGCGGCGACGTTGACGAAGCGACGAGAGCTGCAATTTCAGCGCTTTCGGAAAAAGTGACGGCGCTCGGCGGCGAGATTAAAATATACGAGGACTCGGAAACTGCCGAAAAGAGTGAGCTTGAAATTCTCGTCGGCACGGTTACGAGCCGCGGAGAAGAATACGCATTTGACAGAATTGCGCTCGGCTACTCGGGCTGGGCGATTGAAAGCCTTGACGGAAAAATCGTAGTTACGGGCGGCTCGGACGAAGCGCTTCTTGAATGTTTCACCGAATTTACCGAGGATTACCTCGGCATAAAGGAAGACACGGAAACGCTTTCCGACGCAAAGGTCAAAAAATCTAAATTCAAAACCGAGATTTTCGATAATTACAGAGTTTATGAAATTCTCGTTGGCAAAAATGACGTTAAAGACTACGTTATAGCCTGCGACGTGAACGATCCCGTTTATTTTGCGGCGGCAAAAAGAGTTCGTGATTTCCTTTGGGGAAAGGCGGGCTATTATCTTGACGTCGTAGATATAAACACGGATTCATACGGCAACGCAATAAAGCTCTCCCACACCGAAAAGGGCATGGCTGGCGCAACGGGCTTCCGCGCGAGAGTTGTCGGCGATGACTTCCTTATCGAGTGCGCTCACAGGACGGGACTTGACAAGGCTCTTTCGGAGTTCTTTTCAAACTTCGTTCAGGCGCGCGACAGCTTGGAGCTTAAAAACTACAGCGGCGAGACTGATATAACGAGAATTTATTATTCCGACTTTGGCGTTGTCGGCGACGGTATCACCAATGACACCGAAGCTATAAGAGCGGCGCACGAGGCGGCAAACCTTGATAACCTTACCGTTATGGGCGAGGCAGGCAAGATTTATTACATAGCAAGAGTTGAAACTCCCATTGCAATAATGACGGACGTTGACTGGCAAGGCGCAAAGTTCATCTTCGACGCTTCAAACTTCACGAAAGCCGACACGGGCAACGTTTTTCAGGTTAAATCTCACATTTCATCACCCAACGTTTCCAAGCAATACATTGACGCAATAAACGCAAACAAGGACGAATACGGCTACGTTATAAAGGGACTTTCCCACGGCGACGAGCAGACGACGAAGCTTGATCTCGGACTCGGCTTCCCTGCCCTTTTGAAGATTTATAACACCAACAACAAAACCTATATGCGCTGGGGCTACGTTGACAACGCAGGTCAGAATCAATGCGAGGTCGTTCTCGTTGACGAATACGGAAATATAGATCCCTCGACTCCCATTTTGCTTGATTACACGGCGCTCACCTCAATAAACGTAATAAGAGTTGATATACCCACGGTAACGATAAAAAATGCGACGATAGAATCAATTGCGAGCCAAAATAACACCCTTGGCGCAGGCGGCTCTATCGCTCACAGCATAGCTCTCACTCGCCCAAACATCGTATTTCAAAACGTTCACCACGTGATAAGCGGCGAAATTGCGAAAAACGCCCCCACGAGATTAAACGAAGAAACGGGACTTTGGGAAGACGTCACGGCAGAGGGCTTCAGCTACGACTCCTCCCTCAAAAAGATACTTTTAAACGGCGCAATATACACGGGCGACGACGTACAGCCTTTTATAGGATACACCTATTCGGGCTTCGTTCAGTGCCGCGACGCTCACAACATTCTCGTCAAGGGCTGCACCTTCCAGGCGAGAGTTTACTACAACGAGGGCACGTACGACATTTCCTCAACCTTTACGAACAAGGTTATTTTCGAGGATTGCGTACAGTCAAACTTCTTTGACACACGCCCCGAATACGAGAAATACGGCCCCTCAACCGTTGCGAATCTTTCGCTCTGCTGGGGCATTGCGGGAACGAACTTCTGCAAAAACCTTGATTATATCAACTGTGAATTAACACGTTACGACGCTCACTGCGGCGTTGTTAACGGAAGAATCATAGGCGGTAAAATTGCGGTCGTCCGTCTTATCGGCGGCGGCAACTTCACTGTGGAAGGCGTTGAGTTTTACCAAAGGTCCGGCGCGCCCATTCAGCTCCGTGAGGACTACGGCGCAAGCTTCAACGGCACGCTTACGATTAAGGATTGCAAGTTTAACTACGGCTGGAAGAGCCAGCTCGGACACGTGAGCTACGCTATGACGCTTATAAGCGCGGGAAGCGCTCAGTGGGATAACAACTACACGACTTATTTCCCGAATATCATAATTGACGGAATAACGGTTGAAACGACTCAAAAAAATATTATACTCATCGGCCCTTCGGCGAGAAGCTATCCCACAAGCCACTATCCTTTAAGAGATATAACCAAGGATGACGTTTCAAATCCCAACGCGGAATTTTTAACCTGCTACGAAACGAAAAACCCGAATATCGTCACGCAAAAGCCGGAAAAATTCCCACATCTCGCGGGCTTCAAAAAGGTTAATAAATCCTATAACGCCCTCGCCTTTGGCGAATACACCGTCGTTGACAACGGCAACGGAACTTACACCGTTATTGCCATGGCAAAAAACATAAATCCCTACACGCCGCCGTCATTTATAGAAATAAAGAATATGGCGACGCAGATAAATGAAAAAGGCGAAAGCTTCAACCTTATCGTCTACGACTGTCCTTTCCTCGCAGAAACTGAAATTATAGATAATGACGGATTGGTTTCCAGACCGAAACCGTAAGAGTTGGCGAAGCGAAAGCTTCGCAACTTACCCCTAACTGACATTTAGTGAATGTCATATTTGTATTCTATCAATATAATGAAATCCTCAATCAATGAATGTCAAAAAGAGGTTTTAAAATGTTCAAGAATAAAAATGACGGCAAAAATAATTTATGCGGAGATAGGATTCGAGAATTAAGATTATGCTATCCTACGAAGCTTTCGCAAAAGGGGCTTGCGGATAAAATGCAGCTGATTGGCATTGATATAGACAAAAATGCCGTGCAAAGAATCGAATGTGGAAAGCGCTTTGTCACGGATATTGAATTAAAAGGCTTCGCTGAAATATTCGGTGTCGCCATTGAGGAGCTGTTTTGATGCCAAAGGCAAAAAAAGAGAGAACTTTTTTAGTTCTCTCTTTTTTTATTCGCTAACGTTTGATTTTGGTTTCGGTTTTCTTCTCTGCTTTTTCTGGTAAGCTTTTCTCTTCGCTGTGTGAAGCTCGAGGGAAGCTTTAAATTCTTTTACTCTTTCGTCGTTAGCAAGCGTTAACGTGCGCTTTGCGCGCCACGTTTCATTGAAATTTCTGTGAAGCTTCAAGGAAAGAAGCATTTTTCCGTGTTTTTTACATTCAAAAAGATAGCTGTATCTTTGACCTTTGGAGTGAAGAAGCTTCGACTCCGAGGAAAGCTTTTCACGGCACACGGGGCACGTGGGAGCTAAAACGCAAGGATCTTCAAGAAGCTCGCTTATCGTAACGTAGCCGTCGTCACCGGCATCGGCATCTCCTATAACGCCGTCTTCAAGAAGCTCGCCGCGGTGGTCGTTATAATTTGCGATTCCCGCTTCAACGTTAAGCTTTGCGGCAACGAGAGCCGTGAAATAAGCGTCGTTCAAAGCGTCGTGGGCGGGCAGATTTTGCGGTATGCCGAAATGCTCCATTGCGTATTCCAAGGAGCGCTGCTTGTTTTCTTCATTAAGCTCACGCGCGAAAATCCTTTGAAGGTCGTAGGTTTTATCGAGCCAGTCGGACGGGATTTTGTTTACGTGAAAATTCTCTTTAAGCATGGGAATATCGTCGGGGCCCCAGGTTAAAAAGACGAAATCGTTGCCGCAGAATTTTTTAAATCTTTCAGCCGCATCCTCAAGCGGTGTGCCGAGGTCTATCTGGTCTTGCGAGATGCCCGTAAGGCTTGACACGTGGCGGTGAAGCTTTTTAAAATATTTAGGTTTTACTATTATCTGATAAGAACCGCACGGCCGAAGCTTGCGGTCGAGCTTGACAGCTCCGATCTGAATGACCTCGCCTCTCAGCCTTGCCTCCAGCCTGCGCTGTACCGCAAGCGCCTTTTCGGCATACGCTTGGTTCCATTCAAGATCCAAGGTTATATAATACATCAAGTTTCCTCTTTATTATAATCTTAAGCAAGGACTAGTATATCATTTATTGCCTCAAAAGTCAATAGCTAACACTTGACAATAGTAAAAATATAGTATATAATACTTTTATTAAACACTAAAGGGTGGAAAAGCAATGGAAAACAACGTAAGAATCCCCGAAATTTTCGCTTCTCTCGTTTTCAGCGAGGACGTAATGAGGGAAAGACTTCCGAAAGACGTCTACAAATCTCTTATAAACACTATAGCTACCGGCAAGGAAATAGACGCCGGAATTGCCGACGTTGTCGCAGGCGCAATGAAAGACTGGGCAATTGAGCACGGCGCAACGCACTTTACCCATTGGTTTCAACCCTTAACAGGCGTTACCGCCGAGAAGCACGAGGCATTTTTATCACCCGTTGGCCACGGCAAAGCAATAATGGAGTTTTCGGGCAAGGAGCTTATAAAGGGCGAGCCCGACGCTTCCTCTTTCCCCTCGGGCGGCCTCAGAGCCACCTTTGAAGCTCGCGGCTACACGGCGTGGGATCCTGCGTCCTACGCTTTCATAAAGGATCACTCGCTTTTCATTCCCACGGCATTCTGCTCTTACACGGGCGAGGCTCTTGACACCAAGACTCCGCTTCTCCGCTCAATGAACGCTATAAGCCGTGAGGGACTTCGTATCGTAAGGCTTTTTGGTGACACGGGTGCGGAGAGAGTCACGACCACCGTTGGCGCAGAGCAGGAATATTTCCTCGTTGACGAGGAGCATTTCAAAGCTCGCCGCGACCTTTTCTACTGCGGACGTACCCTTTTCGGAGCAGCTCCCATAAAGGGACAGGAGATGGAGGATCACTATTTCGGAGCGTTAAGACCACAGGTAAGCGCATTTATGCGGGAGGATGACCTTGAGCTTTGGAAGCTCGGAATCCCCTCAAAAACCAAGCATAACGAAACGGCGCCCGCACAGCACGAGCTTGCGCCCATATATTCAACGACCAATATCGCCGTTGACCATAATCTTCTTATAATGGAGCTTATGAGAAAAATTGCGCCCCATCACAAAATGGCGTGCATACTTGCGGA
>JAZRGJ010000034.1:0-3693 GCA_045644125.1 Eubacteriales bacterium
AAGCTTTGCGGCGTCAGCTTCGGAGCACGCCATTTCATAAGCGAAATACGCGCCTACTTCATCCTGAAGATATACGGTAATTTTATTGTCCCACCAGGATTGAGTTGCCTGAACGTAAGCATCTATTACAACGGGAGCATCAAGCGCTGCCGCATCGTAAGCTGCGTAAGACATAGCGCCTTTTACAACTTTAGTAATGTGGGGGTTCATTCCCTCGTACCAGTAAAGGAAAGCTTCAACGTCAATCTTATCGCCAACAGCAAGAGTTGCGAATGCCTTGTAAACGTCGGTTTCGGGACCTGTGAGGTATCTTTCAACACAGAAGCTGTAATCCTTACCGCTGTTGGTAAGAGTTACGTAAATATCGTCGCCGGGCTCGCCATTCTTATATTCGATTGCCTTAACGGTCATACCCTTGAAGGAAACGAGCTTATTCTGATTCTTGATAAGGTCGTCAGTTCCGAGAAGAGCTGTAACGTCCTTGGGAGTTGCAATGTAATTACCCTCAAGAATCTCAAAGCTTGCGTCAACGATTTCAACTTCGCCCGCCCATTCAGCCTTATAACCGGTTACTCTGATTTTAGTTCCGGGTACAAGCTTTGCGGCGTCAGCTTCGGAGCACGCCATTTCATAAGCGAAATACGCGCCTACTTCATCCTGAAGATATACGGTAATTTTATTGTCCCACCAGGATTGAGTTGCCTGAACGTAAGACTCAACGACAACCTTTGTTTCAAGGTCGGCAGCGAGGAATTCCTCGTAAGTCGTAATTTCTACTTCATCGTCTTTATCGTCACCGTTGTCTTTATTACAAGCAAAAAGTGAAAAAACAAGAGTGAGAGCCAAAAGCAAGGTTAAAATTTTTTTCATTTTTATTTTCTCCTTTGATTTAGTCAGGCTTGGCCCGACAATTCACAACTATATTATACACAAAAATTAAAATAAGTCAATATTTATCTTATATTTTCTGCACTTTGCGTTTTTTTATCAGTTGCCATACGAAATAAGTTCCGATAAGCAACCAAACCGCAGCCAAGGCGGAAATCAAAACAATCGACGTCGTTGGCATTGGTCCGAGCTCCGCTACGGCAGCGCCGCCGGAAACCGACACCTCGTCAAGTCGGTAAAGCGCCTTTACGTCGCCGTAAAGCTGTTCTATATACCGAGAATCAACTTTTTCTCCGCGGCGCACGGATTTTGCAACGTTCTCTATCATTTGCCCCGCGGCGTTTCTGAGAGATGCCGAGCCGTTAAAAACGGGGGTTACAAACGTATTTTCCGTGTTATCGATAAGAAGCTTCGTTGCCGCAAGCTTAACGTCGTAATACAATTCGTTATCTTCTCCCGCGCGGGAAAGATAATCGAGATATTCGGGTGAGGTCTGCGCCTTTTTCGTTACGGGGACGTAGCCCTCGGTCTGTGCGTAAGCTATCTGGACTTTGTTCGTAAGAAGAAACTGCACGAAAAGCCACGAAGCTATTACTTCGTCGGGGTTTTCCTTATTGAAAATACAAAGCGACGGGCCTTGCGAAATCATCTGCGGATTTTCCACGTCGTATTGCGGTATGGTCATAACCTCGGTTTTAAAATCAACTATTTTGTTTTCATGAATGTCCGAATTGGGAGCATTCGTGCCCATCCAAGATGCGCCTGCGGTTGAATCGATTGCGAAAATACACTCGCCTGCGTTAAAATAGTTTCCGGGGTAGCTTGATATTTTAAAGGTGGAAAACGCCTTTTTTTCAACGCTGTCTGCTACCGCGTAAAGTATTTGCTCGGTATCGTCGTTGAAAATAAGGATTTCACCCTTATCGTTTGAATACCCTGCGCCCCTTTGCTTGAGCATTTGTATCATCATATTGTCGGTTGACTTATAGATAAAGGGTATCAAAACCTTTTTTCCGTTAACCTTGAAAGTGCCGTCGGAATTCTTTTCCATTGCCGCCGCGGAAACCTCGAAAATAAAATCCCAGGTTAAAGTTTCGGGAAGGGTGAAGCCGAGCTTTTCAACGTAATCACGGTTGACGTAGCACGCCTCTGTCGAGCGCATGAAAGGAACGGCGTACTGAATTCCGCCAATCTTTCCCTCTTCAAGAAATTTATCCACTATCTCGTCCGATTTCGGAGCATCGAATTTCACTTCACTTCCACCGAAGCCGTACTTTTCATCCCGCATAAGAGTGTCAAGCGGAACAACGACGTTTTCGCCCGTTATATAGGTCGCAATATGGTCGGGATAGGAAATACAAACGTTAGGAGTCGTTCCCGTCGGAATATTGGTTATAACGTCGTTATAGATTCTTCCGTAATCGGTGTAAGGCTTCATGGTTACGGTAATATTGGGATATATCGCCTGAAAGTCGTTTATTGCGTCCTTATAGATATTTGCCTGCGTTACGTTGCTGTCGTTCTTCGCCCAAAACGTGATCTCGTATTTTTTCGAGCTGTCAAACGAATCGGGAATATCGAAGCTGACTATATCGCCCTTTGCTCCGTGGCACGAGCTAAGCGATGCGGAAAAAGCGAGGAGCATCGTAAAAAGAAGGACGAAAGATACCGCCTTAATAAATTTTCTCATCCTTTAAGGCCTCCTCTCGCAACGCCTTCCATTATCTTGTTTTTAAATATCAGGAAAAGAGCGATAAGCGGAGCTGAAATAGCAACCACCGCCGCCATCATCGCAGGAACGTTTTCTCTTCCGAAGCCCGATTCTCTTATTGCCTGAATACCGACGGAAACGAGATAGTAATTTTCATCGTCCGTTACGAGCCTTGGCCACACGTAAGAGTTCCAGCACTCGATTATCTTAAGTATAGCAACGGTAATAACGGTCGGCTTGCAAATGGGAAGCATCACCTTCCACATATATTTAAAATCCGACGTGCCGTCGACCTTTGCGGCGTAGTAAAGCTGGGACGGAACTTGCGAGAAGTTTTCCTTTATGAGATAGATATAAAATATAGAGCTGACCGACGGAAGTATAAGTCCCATAAACGTGTTTCGAAGTCCCATATTCGTTATCGTAACGTAGTTAGTTATTATAACCAGCTCGTTAGGTATCATCATAAGCGAAAGGAACAAAACGAAAACGAGATTTTTGCCCTTGAAATTCATTCTGGCAAATGCGTATGCCGCAGGGATTATAACCGCCATCATTATTGCGGTTGTTAAAACGGTGAATATAACGGTGTTTAAGAAATAGTCGCCGAGAGGGACTGATTTAAAAGCCGTTACGTAGTTTTCAAACGTCGGCTCCGATGCGTAAAGCTTCGGCACGCTCTCAGCGTTATATTCCCCGTATCCTTTCAAGGAAGAAATTATCATCCAATAAAACGGGAACAAAACCGCAAGCGCCCAAAGGGAAAGCAGGGCGTAAACGGATATGCGAAGAGGGCTAAGCGCGCTCTTCTTCTTTTTAGTAATCAAATCTGCCATAAGCGCCCTCTTAATAATGAACCTTTTTCTTGCTTATAATAAGGTTGATGCAAGTTATCGTAAGAACTATGACGAACAATATTATCGCCGCCGCAGAAGCGTAGGACGGATAACCGCCACCCTCGCCGTAGAGCATATCGTAAATATATCCGACGATCGTATTCATTTCGGCAACGTTAAGATTCGTTCCGAAAAGAGCAACGGCGTCGCTGTACGCTTTGAAAGCGCCGATAAAGCCTGTGATTACGATATAGAATA
>JAZRGJ010000035.1:0-24739 GCA_045644125.1 Eubacteriales bacterium
TTTCTGCGCGACGGTGTGGTCGGCTTATACTGTTTAACTGCCATTTTATCTTACCTCCTGTCTTAGTTCATGCTGTCGAAGAAAGCGATAGGAGCGGAGTCCTCGGAAAGAGTAACAACAGCTTTCTTCCACTCGCCGGTAAAACCGAAGTGAACGCCGTATCTCTTGGGCTTCTTCTTCATTATTATAGTATTGACCTTTACAACCTTGGTCTTCTTGAACATAACTTCAACGGCCTTTGCGATTTCAGCCTTGGTAGCGTCTTTCGCAACTTCGAAGCTGTAACGCTTTTCAGCTACGCCGTCCATGCTCTTCTCGGTGATAAGAGGTCTTACAATGATATCTGCATAGGATTTCATCTTGCATATACCTCCTCAATCTTTGCTACGGCATCCTTAGCAACTACGAGAGTGTCGCAGTTAAGAATATCGTAAACGTTTACAGTGTTCCACTGAGTGGTCTTAACACCTGCGATGTTGTCGCAGCTCTTGATTACGCACTCGTTTACTTCGGGAAGCACGATAAGTGCCTTCTTAGCAGCGCCGAGAGCCTCAAGCATTGCAACCATTGCCTTGGTCTTGAATTCAGTAGCGGTGATTGCATCAACAACAACCATATTATTGTTAGCAACCTTGTCGGAGAAAGCACTGAAGAGCGCCTTTCTCTTTACATTCTTATTAAGAGTCACACGATAGCTGCGGGGCTTGGGACCGAGAGCGATACCGCCGTGTACCCACTGGGGTGAACGGGTGCTGCCCTGTCTTGCGTGGCCTGTGCCCTTCTGCTTCCAGGGTTTTCTACCGCCGCCGGAAACCTCAGTACGAGTGAGGGTTGACTGCGTGCCCTGTCTCTGATTCATCAAATATGCTCTTACTGCGGTGTGGAGGACTGCTTCATTCACTTCCTGACCGAAAACTTTTTCGGACAAAGCGATTTCGCCAACTTCCTTGCCCGCCATATCAACAACTTTCATATTAGGCATTGTGTGTTCCTCCTTCCGTTATGCTTTAACCGAATCACGGATGAATACGATGCCGCCCTTAGAACCGGGAACAGCGCCCTTTACCGCGATAAGATTTTTTTCTGCGTCAATCTTAACCACAACGAGGTTAAGAATAGTTACCTGTTCATTTCCGTACTGACCGGGCATCTTCTTGTTCTTGAAGATTCTCGCAGGGTCGATAACACCCATAGAGCCGGGCTGACGGTGAATAGGACCTGTACCGTGAGTCATTCTGAGAATGTGGTGTCCCCATCTCTTTACGCAACCGGTGTATCCGCGACCTTTGGTGATACCCGTAATGTCGACCTTCTCGCCTTTAGCGAAGGTATCGACTGATACCACGGAGCCTGCTTCATACGCGGAAACGTCGTCAAGTCTAAATTCCTTAACGTGTTTCTTGGGGCTTACGCCTGCCTTCTTGAAATGACCGATTTCAGCTTTGGTGAGGTGCTTTTCTTTAGCATCTTCGTATGCAAGCTGAAGTGCCTGATAACCGTCGGTTTCAACGGTTTTCTTCTGAGATACCACGCAAGGACCTGCTTCAATCAGGGTTACGGGTATTACGTTGCCTTTTTCGTCGAAAATCTGAGTCATGCCCAGTTTCTTACCGATAATGCCTTTTTTCATTTTTCCTCCTTGATTATTGGTTGACGGCTTTGAATTTTCGCATTTGCGATTCCGCCAACGTGACCACGAGGCGTGGTTTTTTTACGAGATTTGAAGCTCTCGGTTTTGGCTTAGTGAGATTAAGCCTTGATCTCGATCTGAACTCCTGCAGGAAGCTCGATGCTCATAAGAGCTTCAACAGTCTTCTGCTGGGGGTCAAGGATGACGATCAATCTCTTGTGCGTGCGCATTTCGAACTGCTCACGGCTGTCCTTGTACTTGTGTACCGCTCTGAGGATTGTTACAACCTCCTTGTCGGTAGGAAGAGGAATAGGACCGCTGACCTTGCTTCCGTTTCTCTTTGCTGCTTCAACTATCTTCTGCGCTGCGGCGTCGATAATAGTTGAATCGTAGCTCTTGAGTCTTACTCTGATTTTTCCCTGTGCCATTTGGGTGTCCTCCTTTTTACGAATTGCTTAAACCGTTTTAAGAAGGGCGATTAGGTTTCACACCGTGCCGGGTGTTTCAAATGCACCCTAACAAAATCAGTCCGGATAGCCGACCGCAGCGGCTAACTGAACCGAAAAAGAACACAGCTCTGCCATAAGGCATAACTCTTGCTTCGCCCGGTTAAATATCGGACATACTCCACGGAAATTCCCTGCCTCATAGGGCAGCCACCTCCCGCTTCTACGCATATGTCAAGCTTTTATATTATACACGATATATTGCAAAAATGCAATAGTTTTCCAAAAAAAAGTGTAGAAATAAACAAAAAAGTTTTACGATTTTTCAAGGCGATTTTTGTGCAATTTTCACAAAAAGATATTTTTTGAAATTGACTAAAGAATCATGAAAATCGCAAAAATATTGTTAGTTTTTTTATTACGCGCGCGTTTTGTATACATTTTGTTAACATTTTTGTAGTACAATAGTTACATAAAGCGTTTAAATTTAAGTATTATTTTAGAAACGGAGATATAAATGAACAGAAAATCTTTAATATATAGAGTTTATTTCGGCATAACGCTGTTGTTTCTTTTATTCACCGTTGCCCTCAGAGCGACGGCTTGCCTTACCGAAATGAACTATAAAAACGGATATTTTCAAGACAAGCTTCTTATAAATATCGCAAATACCGCCCTTGCGGTAGCTGTGTTTTTCGCATTTACCTACGTTTTCGCAGAAGATCGCGATAAAAAATTCATTTTCAACTTCTCTTCTCCGATGAATTACGTTTTCGCGGGAACGCTCGGCATAGCGTTTCTCTTCTTCTCCCGCCATGCGTTTCAGGTTTATAAATTGTATCAGGATATTATTGAAATGAAGTTAAACGCTTCATTTATTAAAGTTAATACGGCAACCGAGAAATTGCTGTCCTATATTTCTTTAGCGCTCGGAATTCTTGCCATTCTTTCAGTTGTTCATTTTATTCTCGCAAGCCTGGTGGTAAAAACGAGAAACACGAAGCGCGCGGATTTCGGACTTATAACGGTTATTTTCCTCTCGCTTTACGCCGCTTACCTTTATTTCAGCGACGATTTGCCCATAAATGCGCCCGCAAAGATAATAGACCAGTCTGCTTATCTTGCCACCGCCCTTTTCTTCCTTTTCGAAACCAGAATATCCATCGGAAGAGAAAGATGGCGCGCTTACAGAGCGTTCGGCTTTATCGCCCTGCTTCTGACGGCGTACTCCGCAGTTCCCTCTCTCATCGTTTATATTGCAAACGGCGAAATAATTTCAAACAGCATTTACGAAACGACGCTCACCTTTACTCTCGCCCTTTTCATCGGCGCAAGGCTCGTGCTTACAGCGCTTCTCCGCGAGGATGCGCAATCAAAAACGGTTACGTTAATTAAAAGCGCTTTCGAAATGAGAGCTGAGCAAATATCCCCGAAGCAAGAGCCCGAATACGATCCCGAAACGGACGAGGAGCTTGAAGGCATAGTTCTCGAGGACCGCGGCGATTATTACGAGCTTAACTTTGACAACGGCGAAAACGACGCCGAGACGTCTGAGGAGAGCCTACAAACAGAAAACGAGGAGATTACAGCGGATGAAGAAAATACTGGTAATTGACGGAAACAGTATCATTAACCGCGCTTTTTACGGCGTCCGTCCTCTTACGACGAAAAGCGGAAAGCACACCAATGCCATTTTCGGCATGGTAAATATAATATCCCGACAGCTCGACGCCATAAAGCCCGATTATGCAGCTGTGGCGTTCGACCTTAAAGCGCCGACATTCAGACATAAGATGTATTCGGAATACAAGGCCGGAAGAAATCCCACTCCGGAAGATCTTATCTCGCAATTTCCCGATGCGAAAGAATGTCTAAGCCTTATGGGACTTCACGTGCTGGAACTTCCCGGCTACGAGGCAGACGACATTCAAGGAACCGTTGCTTCCATGGCGCATACGGCAAATGAAGAAACCGAGAGCTACATTCTTACAGGTGACCGAGATCTTTTGCAGCTCATCGATTCAAAAATAAGCGTGCTTCTTGCGGGAAACAGCGACACTCACTTAATGAAGCGTGACGAATTTTTCGCAAAATACGGAATAGAGCCTACGGAATTCGTTGACATGAAGGCTCTTATGGGCGATTCCTCGGATAATATCCCCGGAGTTGCCGGTGTCGGAGAAAAAACTGCGCAAAGTCTTATATCGACTTTCGGCTCGCTCGACGGAATCTACGAAAACATAGATTCACCCGAAATTAAAAAAGGCGTCAGAGAAAAGCTCGTTCGTGATAAAGAAAACGCATATCTTTCAAAAACGCTGGCTAAGATTGACACCTCCGCTCCGATAGAAAAATCCCTTGAAGACTTAAAATACGAAGGACTTGACAAGCCCGCACTTTACAAAAAATTCACGGAGCTTGAGCTCAACTCCTTTATAGCGAAATTCAAGCTGACAAAAGACGAAGTTAAATCACCCGAGCTTACGGCGGCTTCCAAGGAAAGCTTTCGTGAGGCGGATGTGAAAAAAATAAATTCATTAAAAGGCAAGCGTTTTTCGCTCTACAAAGCAGACGATGCATTATATATATATAATATAAATGAAGGAAACTTGCGCTATTCGGGCGAAATATCCGAGATTTCAGACTTATTTTCCGAGGGCGAAATGATTTGCTACTCGGCAAAAGACCTTTGGCACGCGCTTGATAAAAGCGGCGCAACGCCCTCGTCGAATCTTAAGCTTTTGGATATTGAGCTTTACGCTTACACCTTAAATCCCGGAAGCGGAAGCGCAGGACTCCCCGCTCTTGCCTCAATGTTTCTTCAGTCGGTAATTGACGAGGGCGAGCCGTGCCCCGAAATTATGTTCCGCCTTGAAGAAAAGATGCGAGAAAAGATAAACGAAGACGGACTTTCGGACGTTCTTGATAAGCTGGAGCTTCCCCTCATCCCGATACTTGCAGAGATAGAAAAGCGCGGATTTAAAATAAACGTTTCCGCAATGAACGACTTTTCGGCGGCGCTCGCAGAGCTTGAAGAAGAGCTTACGAACAAAATTTATTTCGAAGCGGGCCGTGAATTTAACATAAATCCGCCGAAGCAGCTGGGAGAGATACTTTTTGTTGATCTGGCGCTCCCACACAACGCAAAAAAAGGCAAAACCGGCTATTCAACCGATGCCGAAACGCTCGAATCACTCCGCCCGTATTCGCCGATAATCGACGATATTCTCGAATACAGACAGGTTGCGAAGCTTCGAGGAACTTATGCGGCGGCGCTTCCGAAGCTTGCGGATGAAAACGATAGAATTCACACCGATTTCAAGCAAGCGCTTACCGCAACGGGAAGACTTTCAAGCCAGGATCCCAATTTGCAGAATATACCGATAAGAACCAAGCTCGGCCGAGAAATGAGACGCTATTTTATAGCGGAAGAGGGCTATACTCTCGTTGACGCCGACTACTCGCAGATAGAATTAAGGCTTCTCGCCCACATTTCCGACGACTATAATATGAAAGAGTCGTTCATTTCGGGAGCTGACATTCACAGAAAAACCGCATCAGCAGTTTTCGGTGTGCCCGAAGAAAGCGTTAACGACGAAATGAGAAAACGCGCAAAGGCAGTAAATTTCGGAATAGTCTACGGCATCAGCGGATTTTCTCTTGCCAAAGACATCGGAACGAGCACCCAAGAAGCCTCAAAATATATCAAAAACTACCTTATGAACTACCCGTCCGTAGATTCTTACCTCGAAAACGTTGTAGAAGAGGCGAAAGAAAACGGCTATACCGTAACACCGATGGGCAGACGCAGATACATCCCCGAGCTCAACGCCGCAAACGGAATGTTAAGAGCTTTCGGAAAGCGTGTCGCAATGAACGCTCCGATACAGGGCGCAGCGGCAGATATAATGAAGCTCGCTATGATTAAGGTGGATTCAGCGCTCAAAAGCGCAGGGCTCGATGCAAGAATCGTTATGCAAGTGCACGACGAGCTTGTCATCGAGGTAAGAACCGAAGAAGCTGAAAAGGCTAAAAAAATCGTCAAAGACGAAATGGAAAACGCCGTCACGCTTTCAATTCCCCTCTCCGTTGACGTAAGCGAGGGAAAGAATTGGCTGGAACAATTTTAAACTTTTAAACGCAGGATTTAGCGAAATTCCGCCAAATCCTGCGTTCTTTTTATCGAATAATAAGCTTTTTAAAGCCTGCCTTTACCGGCATACCGAGCGCCGTAGGCTCGGAAATCATATTGTCTGCGGCAATATCCTTGACGCTTGAGTGAAATTTCTTAGCGATTTCAAACAGCGTTTCATCTTCATCCGGGTAATATACGCTGATTGAAGTAAGGCTCTTTTTATATTCGGCGTCACCAACTACCTGACACACGGAAAGATAGCTTTCCTCGCCCATTTCGCCAATGCAAAACGAAACAGAATAAAAGAGCTTTACGTTCAAATTCTCACCGTCTATCTCCCACTCAGCGCCGGCGGGAAGAATTTTAGCAAAAATCGAGCTTTTCTCATCAATTTGACAACTTGTGTTTACATCTATGCAAACCGGCGACGTGAATTTAAAATTGCTTATATTCCCTCTCTCATCCTCTGAAATTTCACACGCTACCCCACTAAACGCAACGTCACCGCAAAATCTTATGCCGTTTTCACCCTTTTCAAGCGAGAGAGCTTTAAAATCATGATTGAGAGCTAAAATCTCTTTGAGATTCGCCGTTTCAAGCGAAGAAAGCGGGATTTTGAGGCTAACGCTTCCCGATTTCGTTTCCGCCGCAATATGCGACACAAACTCAAGATTTTCGTATTCAGCCGAGGTATCCTTCGTTTTAAGGTATGCGTCGGAAACAATTTCAACGTTTTCATTATCAAAGGTGATTGCGTTAAGCTCCATAATTACGTTTGCGACGAGCTCTGAGGCATTTTCGCTTTCATTTACGCCAAGCGAAAGAGAAGTCACGACGGCGTCGCTCATTGCTGACATATCAACGTCTGCCCCGTTTATCGAAACGGTTTCATCAAACGGAATTTCACGGCGTATAGCAAAAACCGAGGTATCGGGTGTGCGAATTATTGCGCCGACTATAAGCTCACCCTTTATATTAACGCCGCCCGCAACGGGAATCGACTCCGTTATTCTCACGTATGCGTTGCTCGTTATAATCTCTATTTCGTCGGCGGAAACGCCCTCAAGCGACGCTATCTCTTCCGCATATTCCCTTTCAAGCCCCTCGCCCTTAAGCGCCGTTTCCACTTTTATGGTTTTGCTTATCTTCTCAAGCGCTTCCCTCTCGGAAAAAGCGCTGCCGGAAACCGTCGGCTCAAAGCTTTCCATTAGGCAAACGTCCGACTCTACCGTAGCCTTTGCGATAATTCTGCGCGGACCGGTCAGTCTGATGCTGAAATTAGCCGCTTGCGACGTTACGAAAGCGTCAACGTAGCTTTCCGAATTTTTGCGGAATCCAAAATCGTAATCCGACGAAAAGCTTGCGGCGCTTAATTTGTTTTCCGAATCAAGATATACAATATCATACGAAACGATTCCTGCGCACTCTACCTCAGCGTCCCCGTCAAACTGCCCCGACGGCACAGCTCTTGCTGAGCTTAACACGAGCTTTTTTACGTCGCCGAGATAATCGGGAAGTATATATTCGCACGTGCTTTCACATTCCTTTTGAAATTTTCTAATCATAGCATTCTCCTATCCGCGAGTGTTTTCGTTAAATACTATGCGGCATACGTGTCTGAATATTACAAAGAAAAAACCGAGCAAGACGAATCCGCTCGGTTTTAAATTATTTTTCAAAAATTAAAGCATAGATGCGCTGTCAGCATCGCAATAGAGAGTTGCGTCAGCGTGCAATCTCATTATCGTTGCAGGGCAATGCTCGTCAATCTTATCGGTCGTGAGGGTTTCCTTTACCGCCCAAGCCTTAGTTTTTGCGGGAACTGAGCAGAAGAGCGAGGAAGCCTTGGTAAGAGTGGGAACGGTGAGAGTAAGAGCGTTCTTCGGAACGAGGTCGAGAGAAGCGAAGCAACCGTCGTTAACCTGCTGATTTCTGCAAACGTCGTCAAGCTCAACGACCTTAATCATTGCCTTATCGTTGAAATCCGCAACGCCGGGATCGTTGAATGCGATATGTCCGTTTTCTCCTATACCGAGAACTACGATGTCGGTAGGATAATCGGTGAGAAGCTTGGTATAACGAGCGCACTCAGCAGCTGCTTCGTTGCTGGGATCGATATAATTTACGCTTCTGAAAGGAACTTTCGAGAAAATGTGTTCGGCAAGGAAATTTCCGAAGCGCTGAGGAGCGTTTTTATCAAGGCCTACGTATTCATCCATGTGGAATGCGTTTACACGGCTCCAGTCGATGTCGTCGTATTCGAGGAGCGAGGCGAGGGTTTCATTCTGCGAAGGAGCTGCTGCGAAAATCATATTTATGTACTCACGCTCGGAAAGGAGCTCAAGCATTCTCGCTCTTATATCGGCTGCGGCAAGCGCGCCCATCTCAGCTCTTGTGTCACTGATTTTAACCTTAAGATTATCAACCTTAAATTCTTTCATTTTAATTACCGCCTATATTTTTTACTGTAAAAATATGTTACCACAAAATTTAAAATTTTACTATTGTTGAATTTGCGTTTTGTATTGCAAATTTATCTGCCCATGCCCATGGATTCCATGAGGCGCTTGTTAAACTCCTCCGCCGTGTTATATCCCATTCTCTTCTGTCTGTTATTCATAGCCGCAACCTCGATAACAACGGAAAGGTTTCTGCCGGGGCAAACGGGAAGCACTATCATCGGAACGTTTATGCCGAGAATATCCGTCGTCGTTTCTTCGAGTCCGAGGCGGTCGTACATTTTACCGTCCTGCCAGTTTTCAAGATTTATAACGAGGTCGATTTTCTCGGTTTCTTTAACGGCTCCCATACCGAAAAGTCGGCGCACGTCAACTATGCCGACGCCGCGGAGCTCAACGTAATGTCTTATTATTTCAGGCGCGCGGCCTACGAGAGTTGTTGCCGAAACACGCTTGATTTCAACGGCATCGTCAGCTATAAGACGGTGACCGCGCTTAACAAGCTCTATTGCGGTTTCGCTCTTACCTATACCCGAATCGCCAAGCAAGAGAACACCCTCGCCGTAAACCTCAACGAGAACTCCGTGACGAGTCATACGAGGCCCGAGCTGAACGTTAAGGAAAGCGATAAGCGCCGCCATAAATTCAGACGTTCTCTCCGAGGTTCTCATAAGGGGAACCTTGTATTTTTCCGCTATAGCGACCATTTCCTGCGAAACCTCGATTGACGAAGTTATAATAACGCCGACGGGAGAGGAACGGAAAAAATCCTCCAGTCTGCGTGAGCGCTCCTCGGGATCGAGGCGAGATATAAAGAGATGCTCGACCTTACCGATTATCTGAAGTCTTACCTCCTCGTAGTGATCGTAAAATCCGACCATCTGAAGACCGGGGCGGTTTACTCTTGAACATGAAATTTTAATATTCTCGGGCAAATCGGGCAAATAAATCGTTTCAATATTGAACTCTTTAATTACCTTTGAAAGTTCAACCGTATAAAGCTCTTCCATAATTTTCTCCATTCATAAAAGCTACTGTTATGATTTTAGCACAGTTTATCAAAAATTGCAATTATTTTTTTATTTTACTTGATTTATCTTCGCCAATCTGTTAAAATTGTTGTATAAAAATTATTAAGGAACAGAAAATGAAGAAAATAATCGCATTATTTCTCATCCTCACTCTCTCAGCCTTTGCGCTTCTTTCATGCTCGGATTATTATAAGCCGCAAAAAAGCACGAAGGAAGAATTAAAAACGGTTTTGAGCTTAAGCTTCGGCGAGGAAACTTACGAAGTTAAATACGAGCTTTACCGCGCGCTTTTCTTAAGCATCAAAAGCGAGATTGACGGCGGAGATGCAAGCGTTTGGCAGAGCGCTGAAAAGGATAAATATATTGCCGAGGCAAACAAACAGATTTTTGCGAGAGTCAGCGATATTTTCGCTATTTTCTCACTTGCGAAAGGAATCGGCGTTGACGTTTATTCAAAGGAATACGACGAATCCGTCCAGGAAATCATAAAAGCAAGCGTTGACGGCGGAATTATAGCAGGCACGCATTACCAAGGCTTCGGCGGCGATTACGATGCATATCTTGAATCGCTTCGTGAAATGAATCTCAACTATTCCGTGCAAGACCTTATGATACGCTACGCTCTTGCGATGGACGATATATTTTATTACTACGGCGGAAACGTTGACAACGATGCAAACCCCGGCGCGCTCGGCTACACGAGAGATGACGTTTTAGCATTTTACAACAGCGATGATTGCGTAAGAGTTTATCAGCTCTACCTCTCAAAGCTCACAACTTCATTCACGGAAGAGAGCGCTAACGCAGTGCGCGATAAAATCGCATCCAAAACCAGCGAAGAAGAAGTCGTGGCAACTATGATAGGAAACTCAACCTACGGCGACAATATCAAAAACGGCACGCTAATCGGAAGATACAATCTTGATTCATTCTATTATAAGGCTCTCACAAACGCCGCTTTCTCCCTCGGTTTTTACGAAACCAGCCCCGTTATAGAAATCAAAACCTCGATGGACGAGGGATATTTCATACTTTACCGCACAAAGAAAAGCCCGGAGCATTTTAACGAATCATACGACGAAATTGCGGCAATCTACGTAGAGGACGTTATCGGAAAAATGATAACCACACGCGCGGGCGCTCTGCTTTCAACTCTTTCCAAAACAAGTGATTATTATTCAATCGAGCATGCGCGCGTTTCGATGAATTAAAATTGAATTATTTTTCAAAAAAAGGCAATTTACGGCGTTTTCAGCGTTGTGAATTGCCTTTTATTTCATTACATACAAAGCCGAAAATCGCAAAAATTATCTATAGCGAATTTTAGGCAAGAGTAAGCAATCCGAATTCGCTCTGAATCCTTAATTTTCAGAGTTTTCGGCACTTATCGATCTTGCAAAATTTAACTTGGCCGCGAGAGCCAAGCACCAAAAACAACTAAAAATTAAGGCAAAGAGCTCTTCGAATTTTCGAGAGAGCGAATTTTTCGTAAGACGAGGTGAAAATTTGAGATAATATGCGAATATTATAAAAATTTTTGCCGAAGTATAACGGATAATCAGCCTCTCTAAAACGAGTTCGGATTGTTTACTCTTGCCTAAGGAGAAAATTTATGAGGGCAAAAAAATTAAAGGCAGTCGCATTTATTTTGTTTTTTATATATAGCCTTGGCGCATTCATGGGAATCAATGCGCAGGGCTTTGAAAAAGATAGTGAAACCGAGCCTGTGATAAGCGAAAATATTGAAATTTCATCGAGATTTCTGGAGCTTTTCAAGGGCAGACGTGAAGAGGAGAAAAGGCTTGCCGTCGGAGGCGGCGTTTTCGGTCTGAAAATTAAGGAATCGGGCATTTCCGTAATCGATGCGAAGCGCGGCGCATTAAAGCCCGGAGATAGAATAATAAAGGTAAACGGCAAGCTTGCCGATAGCCCGCAGCTTATTGAAGATGAAGTCAAAGAATCAAAAGGTATGCCTCTTGAATTTGAAATTATACGCAAAGGTGAAAAAATAAAAATAAACGTAACGCCCTCGCTTACCGACGGAGAATACAAGCTCGGTGTAAGCCTTCGCTCAACGGCATCGGGAATAGGAACTATAAGTTTTTACGATCCCGAAACCGGAGTTTTCGGAGGACTCGGACACGGTGTTTGCGATGCGGAGGGCAAGCTTATCCCAATAGATAGCGGTGTGACAACTAAAGTTGTCCTCGGTGGAGTTAAAAAAGGCGAGTGCGGAAAGCCGGGCGAGCTTTCGGGAGTACTTGGAAACGTTAACACGGGTACCATTCTTTCAAACACCGAGTGCGGAATTTTCGGCAAACTGGAATCATACGAGCTAGAAAATGCCGAACTATACACCGTAGCCCAAAAAACTGAAATCACCCCCGGCAAAGCCGAGATAATCTCAAGTGTTAAAAACGGAAAAAGCGATCGCTACGCAATCGAAATCAAGGAAATTGATCTTGATGCTTGCGGCTCAAAATGCTTTAAAATCAAAGTTACCGACGAAGCTCTTATCGCCTTAACCGGCGGCATTGTCCGAGGAATGAGTGGCTCACCCATAATCCAAAACGGCAAGCTCGTCGGCGCTGTGACACACGTGCTCGTCGCAAATCCCACGGAAGGCTACGGCATTTTTATTGAAAATATGCTCGCCGCGGCAAGCGATATTGCTCTGCCAAAGGCGGCGTAAAAACAAAAAAGGCAATATCATTCTGAAGTTAAAAACGGTTTGATATTGCCTTTTTATTATCAGCTGTATTAGCTCAACTTTTCCTTATATTCTTTTGGGGAACAACCATATTCCCGCCTGAACACACGGTAAAATGTACGCATGGAAGAAAAACCGCAATCCATTGCAATTTGTGTTACAGTTTGTTTTTTCTGTTGCATAAGCATAACCGCATTTTTTAATCGTACCACGTTTACGTAACGCATAATGCCAATATTAAGCTCAGACATGAAGTAAGATGATACATATGCGGGATGATACCCAAACGCCTTCGAAATCGAACTCAACGTCAAATTTTTTTTGTAATTTTTGTGAATATAGATCAATAATCTTGAAAGGAGCTCGGAATCCAAGTTGTCTTTCGAGCTATCTGCAGAAATCTCCTCTTTTATAAGACCGAGCATCAAATATATGTATCCAAGACGCAGAAGCTCGTTTGTGTTTTCTTTTTTTATATGCGAAAGATATTCCATAATTTGAGCGTTACACTCCGAACCGCATATAAATGGAGAGGATAAATTTTTAGTTTGCATAATGGAATAAAATTTCTCACACATATCTCCCGGAAGAATCAGCACACTGTACCGAGCCTCCTCATTAGATACGTAACGGTGAGAATCATAAGAAAGTGCAATCGCAACATCTCCCTTTTCCAAAACCCGCTTGGAATTGTTAACCAGTGCTTCAACCTTTCCTTTCTCAACTATGCAGATTTCAATCTGAGAATGAAAATGAATGTCGCCATTACCGACCTCATACCTAATAATTTGAAGCTCGTCTTTTAACTCTCTTTCTAAACTTAAAGTAGCTATTATTTGATCCATATTAAAATATGTCCTTAAAATATCGTATTTTGACACGAAAATGCCATTATTTTGTGTTACAATTATAATTGAAAAAAAAGATTATGTCAAGAATAATTATGATATAAGAGGTAAAAACAAAATGAAAGTTACAAATGTTTCAACTTATTTTGTCCGTCCACGATGGGGATTCGTCGAAATTGAAACAGACACAGGTATCAGCGGGTGGGGAGAGGCTGTTCTTGAGGGGCACGCGGCGGCGGTGCTTGCCGCCATCAATGAAATGCGGGACTACCTTATAGGCGCTGACCCTTCCGAAATCGAGGGTATATGGTCAACCCTTTACCGCGCAGGCTTTTACCGCGGTGGCGGAGTGCTTATGAGTGCCATTTCGGGAATAGACCAAGCTCTGTGGGATATCAAGGGCAAGGTATTTGGCGCTCCTGTGTACGAACTTATTGGTGGCAGGTGTCGCAATAAAATGAAAGTATATTCATGGATTGGCGGAGACCGGCCAAGCGACGTAGGACAAGCCGCGCTCGAAAAGAAAAATGCCGGCTTCCAAGCAATCAAGATGAATGCAACAGAAGAACTGCAGATGATAGATTCCTATGACAAAATAGATGCCGTGCTCGAGCGCGTTGCCGCTATCAGAGAGTCGTGTGGAAAGTATTTTGGAATAGCAATCGACTTTCACGGCAGAGTACATAAGCCTATGGCAAAGGTGCTTGCCAAAAAGCTTGAAGAATTCGACCCTATGTTCATAGAAGAACCTGTGCTTTGCGAAAACATGGAATGCTTTAAGGAAATTGCAACAACGTGTAATATCCCCATCGCCACGGGAGAGCGACTCTTTTCAAGATTTGATTTCAAGCGTCTGTTAAACGCGGGCGGCGTTGATATTATTCAGCCCGACCTATCTCACGCAGGCGGAATTACCGAGGTAAAAAAGATCGCGTCAATGGCAGAGGCTTACGACGTAGCGCTCGCTCCCCACTGCCCCCTCGGACCTATCGCTCTTGCAGCGTGCTTGAACATAGATGCTACAAGCTACAATGCGGTAATTCAGGAGCAGAGCATCGGAATTCATTACAACGTTGGCAAAAGTGTGCTTGATTACGTGAAAAATAAAGAGGATTTCAGCTTCACCGATGGCTACGTAGAGCTTCCCAAGCTCGCAGGTCTTGGAGTTGAGGTTAACAAAGATCTTGTAATCGAAGAAAACAAAACACCGCACAACTGGAAAAATCCAGTTTGGCACCATGAAGACGGCTCTGTTGCTGAATGGTAAAAAAGATTGGGTGAAAAATTATTTGAGGCGGTATATTTTAAAGCAAGAAGTGCTGTCTAATATATAAAACCATAAATGTATAAATTCGAACAAAGGAGAATCACGATATGATTTTAACTATCACAAACGCTCACATGCGATATAGAGGTCTTAGTGACGATGAAACCTTTAAGCTGATAAAAGAGGCAGGTTTTGATGGAGTTGATTATTCGTTCTTTACGAAAGAAACGTTAAATGGCGAATGGAGGGCACTTGAAACCGATGATTATCTGAACACAGCAAAAACAATCAAGAATTTACTTGACAAGCACGACCTGGTATGCACTCAGGCTCATGCGCCCTTTACCTTCACCTATGCAGACGACATGTCGCTTTCATGCAAAAATTATCTGGACCTCGTAAATTCAATTAAAATGGCTGCATACATAGGTGCAAGCGCTATTGTAGTTCATGCGATAAAGATACCTTCTGATGTAGATTTCTTTGAGTACCATTATAAATTTTATAAGTCGCTTGAGCCGTTTGCTAAGGAGTGCGGCATAAAAATAGCAGTGGAAAACTTAGTTAATTCCATATTTTGGGCTCCGAACAGGCTTTCGGGATTTATTCGGCTACTCGACTCGGACGTATTCTGCGCTTGTATCGACGTTGGTCACGCTCAGCTTACGGGATGTGCCCCAAGCAACTTCATAAACGGTATGGATGCCGGAATTTTGAAGTGTCTGCATATACAAGATACAGATGCCAAGGTTGATAGGCATTGGATACCTATGTTTGGCGATAATGATTGGAGCGCAATTATCAAGGCTCTTCGGGATTATGGTTATGACGGCGATATGAACCTAGAGGTTATTCATTCTTATGACAATCTGCCGGACGAGCTTCTCTTGCCGTGCCTCAAATATACAGCATCAGTGGGCAGATATCTCATCAAGCATTTTAAAGAGCTTTAATTGTCAGGGAGCACGGGCTTATGAAAGACAACCATCCGCTTTCGCGTTGCTCTGGGGCCACACCGACGGAGCACTCGCGTTTCTCATCGCCGTACCCGATGGTAACAAGAGTATTATAGCCGCTATGCACAGCGGAATTGAAACAAACACACCGGCAAAAGATTATCTGAATAAACATGGACTTCCTTTTTCAAACAGTGATATATTCAGAGAAGGGCTTCATTCACTCATGGAGGAACACGTGGATCTTGTTCCGGGAAATCATCTGTATCTTAGCGATACTGCGGAAAATCTCAAGAAAGTGATGGCAGGTCAATCGTTTTTGGATGCGGAGGAGTGACGTGAATTTTTTGATTACTTCCCAAAAAATATAGTCTGTGATAGTTCAAAATATAATTTGTTGTCCCTACTTGAACACACTCGTGAGCGGCTCTCCCATCATTCAAAACGGCAAGCTTATAGGCGCTGTGACGCACGTGATGGTAGCTGACCCTACGGAAGGATATGGTATATTTATTGAGAATATGCTCTCCGCAGCACAAGGTGAAGTAATACCCAAAGCAGCCTAATAGGCAGATTTGCGAATCACTACAGCCTAACAAGTTTTCGGAACTTTGCGTACCAAAGCCCCTCTCATGCCTTTCGAGAGGGGCGAAAACTTAAAGCGTTCCTATCTTTGTTTGCACTCAATAAACAGAACGCCTCTCATGTCACGGTAGCTGACCCTACGGAAGGATACGGCATATTTATAGAGAATATGCTGAATGCGGCGGAAAATCAGGTTCAGCCTAAAGCAGCGTAACAGTCGGATTTGCGAAGCACTACAGCATAGCAAGTTTTCGAAACTTTTCGACAGAAAAGCCCCTCTCACACTTCAAGAGGGGCGAATTTTTTTGGCGGTCCCACACAACGTGTTAGCACTAATTACACGGAATGCCTACGCGTTGTTATGGTAGCCACCCCTACTGAATGTTGTGGCATCTTCACTGCAAATACGCTCGAAACCGCCAAGGAACAAGCACAACCTAAAGCCGCCTGACTTTAACTAAGAACAAAAATGTGTTTATACGAATCCAACTCTTGTAATTAATACTTTACGAGATACCCTATATCATTCCAATAAACCAATCTTTCTGCCGCTAAAGAAGCATCTTCAAGATCACTATATTTGATTAGATTGCCGCCAGTTGTTGATATAGAAGTTTGCACATTCCAACCACTTGTCTTTTTGAAAATCGCACTAGAAATGTTAGAACATCCCGCAAAAGCACCCTTTCCAATTATGTGCATGTTTTCGGGTATTGTAACACTAACAATATTCCGATTGTTTTTAAATGCATTATTAGCTATTCGCTTAACCGGCAAACCATTATATGTTTCTGGAATCACCAAATTTGAACCAGAGAAGTTTCCTATCCCACTAACTTCGTAATATGTAGAATCCTCACTTAATGTGTAGGACAATCCCTCGCTAAAATATTCTACACTACACCTTGTACATACATTGTTAGAATAATTATGCCCAAGTGCGGAAATCAACTTATACGTAGAATAGGAACATCTTGTACAAGTTTCATAAGCCTGATACCCCGCGATCGTACAAGTTGCAGCTTGCCCACTATGAGAAACCTTGTTATGTCCAAGTGCAGAAATTGATTCATAAGTTGAATAGCTACACCTTGAACATGTGACATATGCTTTATTTCCAATATTAGTACATGTTGCTGCTTTCGAATTGTGATTTATTTCATTATGACCAAGAGCCTGTATTTCAGAATATGTTGAATAATCACATCTGGTACATGTTACGTATGATTCCCAGCCTATCTCAGTGCAAGTCGGAGCCTTTGATTCGTGTGTTATTTCGTCGTGTCCAAGGGCTTCTTTAAACTCTGTGTAAGTATGGCTACAAACCGTGCATGTAAATGTAGTATAGCCTTGATTAGTACACGAAGAATAAGCTGATTCTTCTTTGTATTCATGTCCAAACAAATTGCATTTATTTCCATTTGCTACATCAATTATCCATTCTAATTCACTGCCCTTATAGTTAGGAAAATGTTTAATAAAAATCTCGTATGCAGATAATCCCTGCTCGCCTTGAGGACCTTGTTCTCCCTTAGGACCTTGTTCTCCCTGAGGGCCTTGTTCTCCCTGGGGGCCTTGTTCTCCCTTAGGACCTTGTTCTCCCTTAGGACCTTGTTCTCCCTGGGGGCCTTGTTCTCCCTTAGGACCTTGTTCTCCCTGAGGGCCTTGTTCTCCCTGAGGACCTTGTTCTCCCTGAGGGCCTTGTTCTCCCTGAGGGCCTTGTTCTCCCTGAGGACCTTGTTCTCCCTGGGGGCCTTGTTCTCCCTGAGGACCTTGTTCTCCCTGGGGGCCTTGTTCTCCCTGAGGACCTTGTTCTCCCTGAGGGCCTTGTTCTCCCTGAGGACCTTGTTCTCCCTGAGGGCCTTGTTCTCCCTGAATGCCCTGCTCGCCTTGAGGACCTACCGTCCCCTCCATACCGCAAGACGCAAAAGTAATGGCCATCAAAAAACAGAGCATAATTAACAATAGTTTTTTCATCTTTTTCCCCTTTTCTTCTCTTTTTTCGGTAAAAACAAAAAGTGCGCCAACCGAAGTCAGCGCACCGAAAAACGCAAACTCCAATTGTCGCCAAACAAGTTGAAATTGAACGAAGATAACATACCTAACACCCAATCTCGCGGAATTTGCATTTTTACCAAATTCAAAAAAAGATTGGATACGACAAAAAAGGTATAGTTCCCCCATAAAGAGAAATATCCCGTTCAAATAAATATTCAACTTGTTTGGCAAATACATTATATCACAATTGGAACAAAATTACAATACTTACAATATATTTTGTGAATTTTCCGTAAAAATGTGTTGTCCTTTCCCCACCACACACCTGAGCGGCTCTCCTATTATACAGAACGGAAAATTGGTTGGCGCTGTAACGCACGCTATACTCCTTTGCGGTGCAAGCGCAGCCGAGAATTCATAACTTATCGATAAAAATAGCAAGCAAAAAACGAGAGGGATGCCGCATTTTGCGGTCCCTCTCGCTTTTTATATAATTCGTTTACCCGTGGGGTAAAGCTTAATTACTCGTTTACTTTCAAACGGAAAGTATTGGTAGATGCATCGTAGTAGGTTGTGTAACCCTCGTTAATGCACACGAGCTTGTTCTCGTCACCTTCGGTATAAACGTAGGATGCCTCGGGCTTAAAGTTAAATGCGCCGAAGTTCGTATCTTCTGCAACGTGGAACTTTATAACGCCGAAATCAGCCAAAAGATTTGCCGTGTTGTGATTGGTGGAAATGTCGAAGTAGATAACTCCTGCCGTTTCCCATCCGCCAATGCTGGGTGTCAAGCCGCCCTGGATAGTAACGTTGTCTGCCAAAACGCCGCCCGAAATCTTCACATTGGGGTTCCAACCGTAAAATCCGCTCCAATTAGGAGTTGCAACGCTTATGTTACCGGAGATAACACCGCCGTCCATATTGAAAGTAGTGCGGTTTTCCAAACGGAAAGCGCCTGCGTTTTCAGCCTTGTTGTTTATAATTTTGCAATCGTTTTTAACGTTAATGGTTGAGCTGTCACCGGTATATATAGCGCCGCCGGCGGATGCGTAGTTGTTTGAAATTTCGCCGCCGTTAAGATTGTAAATGCTAGCGCCGTAGCCGTAAATAGCGCCGCCCATCGTCACAGCCTTATTGTTCTTCATTTCACCTGCATTCATAGTGAAATTGCAATTGCCGACCATACGGATAGCGCCTGCAAGGCCGGTAGAGCTGTTGTTATTGATTTTTCCGTCGTTCAAGGTTATATGACCGCCGCCCCAGATAGCGCCTGCGGAGGAGTTGTTGTTGATAACCTCACCGCCGTCAATAACAAGCGTTGCTCCGGCACGAGTGCCAAGGTTTATTGCGGTAGCGCCGTCATTGTTTTGAACTATTGCGCCCTCGCCGAGAACTATCTTAGCATTAGCTTCCGTAAGGATAAGAGAATTAGTTGAAACTATGCCTATGTTTTCCGTGCCACGTCCGAGAACGTCGTCAATTGCGCCGCTCCAAACCGCGCCGCCGTCAACGGTAACGTTCGTAAGAGTAAGAGTTGTATTCTCTTTTACGAGGAAAGCTATATCTTTAAAGGGCTCTGCTGCGGTGGCGCTGAAAGTTGTAACGCCTGCGCGGGAAATTGAATATCCGTTTCCGTCAATATTTGCATCTTCGTCAACTACGAAGCTTCCGTCAATAACGACATTGTCAATCAAAACGATATTCTTTTCCTTATTGGAAAGAGCAAGTCTTAACTGGTTAGCGTTAGCAACGGGGAACCAGTCAAGAGAAACTTCACTGTCATATCCGCTGTTAAATCCATCGCTCTCCGATGAAAGCTGAGATGCAACGATCATGATGTCGAAAGCGCCGCCAAGGTCAAGTCCCTGATACTCGTTTCCTGCGCTGGTTCTCATCTTGAGCGCAATGCCGAGATAAGCTACCTCGCCTGCCATAAGCGTGCCGGTAGTGGTCGTTTCGATGCTGTTAACGAAATCAGCAACAGTACCAACGCAAGAATAACCGTCAAGGTTTCTGTCCTCAGGGTATGCAAGCTCGGTTGCGCTGGGCTTGACGTAAACGTCGATAACGTTAGCAAGAGCAGAAAGCTCGCTTTCGGAAACGAATTTTGCCTTCCACTGAAGAGCAAGAGTTCCTTCGTTTTCGACCTTAAGGATTTTTACGTCGGTGTAGCCGGGTTCCCATCTGTCGTAATCAAAAATGGGATCGTTATCGTCCTTAAGAGAAGCCCACTGGCCATCTTGGCTGAGAAGCTCGAGGTCGACCTTTAAGGTACCCGCCTGAATTTTGTTTCCGCTTGAGGTTGCGGAGTCGGTAAACCATGCAAACGTTGAACCAATGAGAATTGCCGACGTAACTATTATAGCAATTACATTTAATATCAACGCTGTACGTTTAACATTCTTTTTCATAGTATTTCTCCTTTAATGAATTATTTATATATAGACTTACTATTTTAATCATTCGAGCTAACCTTGTACCAGGTTTCGCCGTTTATATCAACTTCAACCAGAACGCAATTTTCCGCCAACTGAATACGGCTTGCGTCACCGCGTTGGAAGCTTGACTGTTGAAGCAACGCGCCCTCGTGGAAAACGATACCGAGTCTGTTGCCCTGCGAGTCATCTGCATTTGCGCACCACTCGCCCGAGGGGTAATAGAATTTTCCGCCGTAGACGTCAATTCTTCCTCTGTTTACGTACATCAAGCGATTGCTGCTGGAAACGCTACCATCAACGCAGTTGCTGATGAAGGTGCCTCCGTAAATATTTATCTGGTCGTTGGGATTCATTCCCCAGAAAATACCGGTTTTAAAGTTTTCGACGATAAGATTTCCCTCACCGACGATATTCAAAGTTCCGCCGTTTGCCGTGGTGAACAAATACATAACCTTGGTTGATGCGGTTTCATCCAAAACAATATCGTGGCCGTTCAAATCGATGGTAACCTCTCTGCCGTTTGCAACGAACATATACTGTCCCCATTGCAAAGGAGTGTCGGCGTTAACCACAATATCGTCTTCCAAAACGATTTTAGCGCCGCGAATGAGCATGGCGTCTTTTAACGACTGCGCGCTTGAAACGAATTCAGGGAACTCAATTTCGCTGTCGTATCCCGAGCCCGAAGAGTCGCTTTCAGCGGAAACCTGCGTAGCGGCTATCAAAACGTCGATTTTGCCGCCAAGGTCAAGGCCCTGGTACTCGTTTCCGGCTGTAGTTCTCATTTTGAGCGCAATACCGAGGTAAGCCGCCTCGCCGCCCAAAAGCGTACCCTTGGTGGTTTCTTCAATACTGTTGACGAAATCGGCAACGCTACCAACGCAAGTATATCCGTCAAGGTTTCTGTCCTCGGGGTATGTAAGCTCGGTTGCGCTGGGCTTTACATAAACGTCAATAACGTTTGCAAGGTCCGAAAGTGATTTTTCGGAAACGATTTTTGCTTTCCATTGGAGCGCAAGCGTGCCCTCGTTTTCAATTTTAAGGATTTTCACGTCGGTATAACCGGGTTCCCATCTGTCGTAATTGAAAATCGGAGACTTATCTTCTTTAAGCGAAGACCAATTGCCCTCTTTGTCAAGAAGCTCAAGGTCAACCTTTAAGGTACCGGCTTCTATCTTGTTTCCGCTTGACGTTGCGGAATCCGTAAACCACGCGAACGTTGAACCGATAAGAATCGCAGAAGTAACCACGATGGCAATAAGGTTCATTACCAAGCTCGCGCGCTTAATATTCTTTTTCAATTTTTTCTCCTTATTTTTGCGCCGTTGCAAAACCAGAACAGATATTATTTAATTGCTTTGAGCTGTTTTAAAACGTTTTCGGTTTTAAACTCCTCGTTTTTAACAAGACCGTTATTTTCGGCAAGATAGCTGATAAGCTTGATTGCGTTATTCTTGCCGCGGTTTGATTTGATCTTAACGGTGAAGGGCACCTCGGAATACATCTTAACGTCCGAAGAATCCTCCTGGAAGAATACGGTTTTCGGATAATCCTCAACGTTAAGAGCCAAGTGGAGCTTCAAGGTTTTTCCGCGTACCATCATTTTTGCCAAGGTGTTTCTTCCGATGCGGTAAGTAATTCCCTTGAACGAAATGCGATATTTTACCTTTTTATGTGACACAAGCTCGTTATGTACTTCGCTGAAATAGTTCTTTATTTCACTGTCGAGCGAAAGCAATTTTTTGTTAAAGGGAAGCTTTTCCTTTGATTGCAAGTCGTCGAGCGAAAAGCCGCGCGCTTCTTCTGCCTCGCTTTCCTCAGGCTCAAAAGCTTCAACTACCAAGGAAGGCTCGCTCGCGGACAGCTCCGCAACGGAAGCCGCTTTAACTGCGGGAGCTTCAGCCGCAACGGGAGCCTCTTTAACTACGGGAGCTTCAGCCGCAACCGGAGCTTCTTCAACTACGGGCGCCACGTTTGCAACCGCAGGGGCAGGCGCCGCCGTTTCAACCACGGGGGAAGACGGCTTAAGCTCTTCCTTAACTACAGTCTCTTTTACGGGGTTTATAATGTGATTCTCAATCACGGTAGGCTTTGACGAAGCGCTTGCAAGCACCTCAACCGTGTGCACGAGTCTTTCAACGGGCTTTTCAACCGAAAGCGCAAGCGACTCTATCGTATGGGTAAGCACGTCTATGGTATTCGTGAGCGATTTAACGCTTAATTCAATCGTTTTATCGATACACGATGGCACTTCAGCTTCCTTGTGAGTCACGTATTGAGGTTGCGCATACTGCGGGGGCGCGTATTGAGGCTGCGCGTATTGCACTTGCGCATACTGAGGTTGTGCGTATTGAGGCTGCGCATATTGAGGCGCATACTGCGGAGGCGCATACTGCGGAGCTGCATACTGAGGCGCATATTGCGGAGCTGCATATTGCGGAGCGCAAGTATAGCTTGGGCAAGGATTTTGCGCCTGAGCATAGGTCGGTTGCGCTTGCGGCTCAGTCTTATTAACTTCTTCTTTTGCGGCGGGCTCTTCTGCTACCGTTTCCGTTTGCTCCGTTGCGAGCGCCGCTTCGTTTGTTGAATTCATTTCTTCTAAACTGTTTTTCACGTTTACTCCATCGTTCTCAAGTTGAGTTATTCTGCCCTTAAGCGTATCAATCTCATCGTCGTATCCGTCGATTATCGATTTTCTTCCGATTTGCTTACCGACCGTGACGCTGAAATATATAATCAATAGCAGGCATGGAATCAATACCGCAGTAAAATATCCTGCCGGCTTTTTGAAAAAGCTAAACAAGTCGCCAAGGTTTGGAACCTTGCCTACGTACTTTCCTATTACGGTGCTTGGCTCTACAACCGCAAAATCGCTCACACCTGTGTATATGCCGTAGGTTTCAAAACCTATCAGAGCTCCGTTTGCGTTTGTTTTAATCGAGCGTACCTTGTGGCTTAAAGTCTTACCCACGCTATCCGGGTTGTGAGAAATAAAGCTTATAACGTCACCGACTTTAACGTCCGAATAATCGCTCACTTCTTTGATGATTATAAGGTCGCCCGAGTTGAAGAAAATGCTTTCGTTTTCGCTTTTCTCCGATTTTCGCATCGAATCGCTTTCAACGATAAGCAGCTTATGTCCGAAAACCACCTTGCCGTTTTCCGTTCCGGAGAAGGTTGAAAACAGCACGGCAAAAGCCAAAATAACCGCAACAAAAAAGCTCAACCAAGCAAAAACGTTGAGTAAAATGTCAAATATTTTCTTTCTGACTTTTACATTTTCCATAATAGAGCCTTTTTTGAAACAGCGCTTTTTAAGGCGCATTTTTAAATAAAAACATATGTGCGTAAAAAAATATAATTGGGAGTACATTATACAACCATATTTTGCATTTGTCAACACTTTTCGATAAATTTCTTTTTTAGAGCCCCTAACCGTCTTGCATTTTTCTTCGCAAAACAGGGGCGTAAATCAAAAAAAGCGCCGCACTTTTCGCGCGGCACTTGTATCAGTTTCGTTCTCGTAATATCGCATAAATCGCCCACGTAATAGCTTTAAATACGTTTTTTTAAAACATGGTATACAGAGTAAAGAAAATAGTTTTATAAAATAGTTTGTAAATACTTATTAGAATTATTTAATACACGTATGTTCTTTATTATATTAAATAAACAGCATATACGGTATTACGTAGCGGCGCTTTATGTGAGATTAGTTATGTTTTCGTTTCTTTGATATACTCCTTTCATAAGCAAAACTGCATTTTTCAGTCTAATGATATTGATGTAACGTGAAATACACATACACGTAGTGTCAAATCGTTTGGAATTTTGCGGCAGAGAGTCAGGCTATAATGCAGAATTCGTAATTGAATATAAAAATTGAGAGGGTTGCCAAAAGCTTCCCTCTCGTTCGTTTTTGAATGAGCTTGACAGCATGGGCTATATATGGTACAATGTAAGCTGTAAATACTCCAACTGTGAGGAAATGAAAATGAAGCAATTAACATGTGAAATGTGCGGCAGCACGGATATTGTAAAGCAGGACGGTTTTTTCGTGTGCCAAAGCTGCGGAATTAAATATTCCCTCGAAGAAGCAAAGAAAATGATGATAGAGGGCACTGTCGAGATTCAAGGTACTGTTAAGATAGACAACACCGACCTCATAGAAAAATACCTCACAAACGCGCGCCGAGCAAAACAGAACGAAGACTGGGAAGAAACCGAAAAATACTA
>JAZRGJ010000036.1:0-2244 GCA_045644125.1 Eubacteriales bacterium
AAGCTTTCAAGAAAATCGAAGTAGACGGCGCTCATGGTTTTTTCGTCGTTGGTATAAACTCCCGACTCAAACTGCTGATAAAAGCTTCTGAGGTCCATATTTATCGAGCCGACTATCACGGCGTTTTCCGTCAGGACGAGCTTTGAATGAACGAAGGAGCATTTCATATAATAAAGCTTGACGCCGTACTTTAAAAGCTTTTCGGCATTGTTTTTCGTGACGGCGTAGACTATGCGCTTATCGGGAACACCGGGCAAAATCAATCTCACGTCAACGCCTGAGCGCGCTTTATTTATGATTAAATTGGTAAGAGTATCCTCGAGTATGAAATAAGGCGTCATTATATAGAGCCGCTCTTCCGCCGAGGATATTATGTTTTCATAAGCATTTTTTGATATTGGCGATTCATAGTCAAGCCCGTCGGCGTATGGAATCACGATAGATTCCGACGGCTTTTTCTCCGCTTTTGAAAGGTACGGAAGATAATCCTCGCTTTTTTTCGAGAGAAATTCCCACTGTCTTAAGTAAATAAGCGTAAAACCCGCAACGGCTTCGCCTATAAGGCGAATACCCGCATCCTTCCAATAACCGTAGAGCCGCCTTTCGTTAATATACTCGTCGGCGAAATTGCATCCGCCGGTATATGCGATTTTTCCGTCGATGACTACTATTTTTCTGTGATCACGGTAATTTAATCCTATTGAGAATACGGGCAAAAGGCGGTTGAACGGCAAAAGCTTTACACCTAGCTCACGAAGCTTTCTTTTGGTTTTATAAGAGAGAGTTTTGTGACTTCCCATATCGTCGTAAATTATACGGACGTCAACCCCCTCTTTGAGCTTTTTCGAAATGACGTCGCAAAATCTTTTCATAAGAACGCCGTCCGAAACTATGAAAAACTCCATAAACACGAATTTTTCCGCAGCTTTCAGCTTTTCAAGAAGATCGTCAAAAAATTTCGTTCCCGATGAAAAATATTCAAGCTCTGTATTTTTAAAGACGGAAAAGCCGCCCGCGCTATTTAAATACCTCGCATCGTTTTTTACGCACAGCTTTGCCGAAAAATCCTCGTCTTTAAACTCCTTTTTGTATTTTTCCGCATTTAAATACACACCCGTGTAACGTTTTTTAGCTCGTTTGAAGAAAAAACGCTCGTCTGACATTATATAAATCGCATATCCGAAAATGAAAAATACCAAAAGAAATATTATCCAAACCGCTTTTGAAAGACTGTTCTTCTCCGAGGATAAAACGTAGATGCAGGTGAGCAAGCTGAAAACGAACGATGCCACCAAATACCACCTGAACGCAATCGCAAGCTCTATATAAAGATATATGAAAAGGGCGAGTTGCGAAAAGATTATAGCCATAACTATAAGCGTTTTCAGAGCGCCGAAGCCCGACGTTTCGGTTTTGACTCGCACGACTCGGCTCTCCCCCGAGCGAGCCTTACGACCTAACTTTTTATATTTCACCGTTCTCTTCTCCGTAAAGATTTTTTGCCAAGGAAATTATTCTTGAAATTTCAGCTGTCATTGCTTTAAATTTTAACGCAAAACGCTTTCTGTCTTCTTTTACCGTGTTTTTTATCATGGGAAGAAAAACTACGGGCGTTAATGCGCCCAAAGCGATAGAACTTATCGCCAGCGTGACGAGCGAGCCTTTTAAAATAAGCAAAATCCCGAAAATGACGAATGCGAGCGAGACGAGCCCCATAGTCAAGGCGCTTATCAAAGAGCGTGAATACTTGTTTTTTCTCGTGTAAGCGAATCTGTTAACCGTTGTTTCCATCTCAACTTGAAGCAGCTGGAGCCTATCCTTATTTGAAATTGAGTGACGCCTTTTAAGCTTTATATGAACTATATCGAAATATCTGCCGTCGTCGCGTTTTTCGTACACTTCCCAGCCAAACGCCGCGTAATACGTGAGTATTCTTTCGGCTTCGTTTTCCTTGAGCATTAAGCTTATGCTGTCGTATTCGTTATAATCAATATCACATTCCATATTAACGCCCCCCGAAATTCTTGGCTGAATTTTAAGCCGACTTAAATACCCTGTTTTCATTTTAAACCGATTGTATTTTGATTTTGTTTTATCTCTGTTAAAAATATGTTAATTCGAAATTTATACTAGCGATTATTGCCTGTTGCATATATTTTAATATACAGGCGCGAAATTTAAGAGATTTTTTAAAATTTATAAAAAATGACTTGAAAAAGATGTCGAAGTCGGAGGCCAAGCGGT
>JAZRGJ010000037.1:0-8346 GCA_045644125.1 Eubacteriales bacterium
ATAAGAGCAATGCGGCGTCGCAGGATGCGCACGAGGCTATACGTCCGTCAAACGTGGCAATTGAGCCGAAAGCTATCCGCAAAATGCTCACCTCCGATCAGTATAAGCTTTATAAGCTTATCTGGGAGCGATTCGTCGCAAGCCAGATGCAGTCGGCGCTTCTTGATACGGTAAGCGTTGATATAGAAAACTCGGGTTATATATTCAAAACCGGCGGTTATATCGTTAAATCGCGCGGTTATATGGCAATTTACGATAACACGGGCGACGACGGAGAAGAAAGCGTCAGCCTCTCAAAGCTTCCCGGAGTTGAAGAGGGCGAGATTTTCACGAAATCCGAAGTAAAATCCGAACAGCGCTTTACCGAAGCCCCCGCAAGATATACCGAAGCATCTCTCATAAAATTCCTTGAGGAAAACGGTATAGGACGCCCCTCTACCTACGTTCCGATAATAAGCATAATAACCGCAAGAAACTACGTAAGAAGAGAGGGAAAAGCTCTTGTGGCAACCCCCCTTGGCGAACTTATAACCAAGTTTATGCGCGAGCATTTTCCCGATATAGTTAACTATGAGTTTACCGCTTCAATGGAAAATAAGCTTGACGGTATCGCTAACGGCGAAAGCTCGCTTTTGGGAATTATTTCAAGCTTCTACGATAAATTCAAAAACGATCTTAAAACAGCCGAAGAGCTTATAAAAAAAGCTCCGAGACTCACCCCCGAATACGAGGTTAGCGACGTCGTTTGCGATAAATGCGGCGCTAAAATGGTGTATAAGGACGGTAAATTCGGCAGATTCCTTGCGTGCCCGAATTATCCCTCGTGCAAGAACACTAAAGCTCTCAATAAGGACGGCTCTCCTTTGGAGCAAAAGGAAACCAAAGCTCCCGAGCTCGCAGGCTTTAAGTGCGACTCCTGCGGTGGCGAAATGGTAATAAGACGAGGCAGATTCGGAGAATTTTACGCTTGCGAAAATTATCCCAAGTGTAAATTTACCAAGCAAAAGGTAACGGAGCTTGACGTGCCGTGCCCCAAATGCTCATCGAAAATAATCGCGCGTCACGGAAAGGGAAAATCTCTTTTCTACGTTTGTGAAAACCATCCCGAATGTGATTTTTCAAGCTGGGATATGCCCCTTTCTGAGTCTTGCCCAGAATGTTCCTCGCCCTTATACTACAGAGCGAGCAAAAAACACGTGCTTTGTAAGAACAAATCGTGCTCTTACAAGCGCGAGGAAGAAATAGCGGTAAAAGGCTGATGGCGGCGAAGATTAAAATTATAGGCGCAGGCCTTGCAGGATGCGAAGCGGCTTATCAAGCGGCGAAGCTCGGCGCTTCGGTCGAGCTTTACGAAATGAAGCCGAAAAAGTTTTCACCGGCGCACCACAGTAATAATTTCGCCGAGCTTGTCTGCTCAAACTCCCTGCGTTCAAACGAAGTGAGCAATGCGGTTGGGCTTCTTAAAGCGGAGCTTTCGCAACTCGGCTCTCTCATAATGGAAGCGGCTTATAAAACGCAAGTTCCGGCAGGAAGCGCTCTTGCGGTGAATCGTGATGAATTCAGCGCTTATATCACAGAAAAAATAAAAAATCACCCTAACATCACCGTTATCGAGGAAGAGGTTTCAAAAATCGATAAGGATGAAATTACGGTTATAGCCACGGGCCCTCTCACGAGCGACGCAATGGCTGATTCCATAAAAGAGTTAACGGGCGGCGGCGAGCTTCACTTTTTTGACGCCGCAGCTCCTATAATCGATTTTGCCACGGTAGATATGGAAAAGGCTTTCTTTGCCTCGCGTTACGGCAAGGGAAACCCCGAGGACTATTTAAATCTCCCGATGACGAAGGAAGAATACGACGTTTTTTATCATGAGCTTATTAACGCAAGAATGGCGGAGCTTCATGATTTTGATGCCGAAGGACAAAAAGAACTCACGGTATTCGAGGGCTGTATGCCCGTTGAGGTTATGGCAAAGAGAGGCTATGATACGCTTCGCTTCGGGCCGATGAAGCCCGTCGGACTCCCCGATCCCAAAACCGGCGAGGATGCTTTTGCGACCGTTCAGTTAAGGCGAGAGAATAAGGAGGGAACGATGTATAACATCGTTGGCTTCCAAACGCATCTTGCGTTTCCCGAGCAAAAGCGTGTTTTCGGCTTAATACCCGGGCTTGCAGGCGCGGAATTTTTCCGTTACGGCGTAATGCACCGTAACACCTACCTCAATTCTCCGGGATTTCTTACCGAAACCTATTCCGTAAAATCTTTCCCGAATCTCTTTTTCGCAGGACAGATAACGGGTGTTGAGGGATATATAGAATCAACTTCATCGGGCTTCGTTGCAGGAGTTAACGCCGCAATGAAAGCGCTTGGAAACGATGCCGTAGTGTTCCCGAGAGAAACCGAAATCGGAGCGCTCGCAAGCTACGTAAGCCTTGGCGGTATTTCATCCGTTTTCCAGCCGATGAATGCAAATTTCGGAATTATCGCACCCTTCGAAAAGAAAATAAAAGGAGGCAAAAGAGTGAGAAACGAAGCTTACGCCGTGCGTTCGCTTGAAATAATCGAAAACGGTTTTTCATTCTTAAAAAGCTGATATGAAAATACTTATAGATGCAATGAGCGGAGATAACGCCCCTCTTGAAGTCATAAAAGGCGCATCGATGGCTCGCCGTCAGTTTAAGGACGAGCTCATACTTATAGGAGATGAAAACGTAATCTCCGATATTGCGGTTAAAAACGAAATCTCGCTTTCGGGCATTGAAATCGTAAACGCGCGCTCCGTCATAACGATGGAGGATAAGCCCATGTGCGTAGTAAGAGAAAAACGTGACTCTTCAATGAGCCTTGGTCTTAAAATGCTCGCAAACGGAGAGGTTGGCGCATTCGTTAGCGCAGGTAACACGGGCGCGCTTATAACGGGAGCAACGCTTATAGTTAAGCGTATGGTAGGTATAAACAGACCTGCAATAGCCTCCGTTCTTCCGCTCTCGAATCCCGTTTTGCTTATGGACTCGGGCGCAAACCTTACAGTAACCTCGGATAACATAGCTCAGTTTGCTTTCATGGGCGCAAAGTATATGGAAAAAATATACGGAATCGAGCGTCCGAGAGTAGGCCAGCTCAATAACGGAGCAGAGTATAACAAAGGTCACGAGCTTCAGGTTGAGTCTTATCAGGTCCTTTCCGAAAGCGGACTTAATTTCGTCGGAAACGTGGAGTCAAAGGAAGTTCCCTTTAACGTGTGCGACGTTTTGGTCACCGATGGATTTACGGGAAATATTTTCTTGAAGAGCATCGAGGGCATGGGCAAATTTATGATGAATTTGCTTAAGGACGTAATTACGACGAATCTTGTAACCAAGCTTTCAAGTCTTACGATGCAAGATAAAATCAAGGAGCTTAAACATAAATTCGACTCGTCCGAGCATGGCGGCGCGCCGCTTCTCGGTATATCGAAGCCCGTAATCAAGGCGCACGGATCGTCGGATGCAAAAGCTATTATGAACGCTGTGCGTCAGGCTATAAACTTCGTTGAAACGGGAATAAACAACGATATTGCAAAGTTTGCCGAGGATTACGACGATAAGAAAATCCTTGCGGATGCAGACCGCATTTACGGAAACTGATAATTTTTTGGAGGTAGTAAGGCAATCGGAAAAGAAATTTTTGAATTGCAAAAAGTAATTGAATATGAGTTTTCCGATTTGTCTTACCTTGAAAGAGCGGTAACACATTCTTCGTTCTCTTATGAAATGCGAAGCAAGGGAATTAACGCCGTTTCAAATGAAAGGCTCGAATTTCTCGGAGATGCGGTGCTTGAAATCGTAATTTCGGAGCATCTTTATTCTTCATTTGAAAGCCTTGGCGAAGGCGTATTAACTAAAATGCGACAGTACCTTGTTTGCGAGAAAACGCTTGCGAAAATTGCCGAAAGAATAAATCTCGGCGCATATCTTAACCTCGGTCGAGGGGAAGAGGGAGCAGGGCTTCGCACACGCCAAAAGGTGCTTGCGGATGCGCTTGAAGCGCTGATTGCGGCAGTTTACCTCGACTCATCTCATATGAATGAAAACTTTGCCAAAAAGCTTATACTGAAGCTTTTTCAAGAAGAAATAAATAACTCCCGCAATATGCAAAAGGGCGATTATAAAACGATGCTTCAACAGCTTGTTGAAAAAGACGGACTTGCCGTGCTTGAATACAAGCTTGCGCGTGAAGTGGGCCCCGAGCATGAAAAGCTTTTTGAAATAGAAGCGTACGTAAACAATAACCTTGTCGGACGCGGGGCGGGATTCAATAAAAAAGATGCCGAGATGGCGGCGGCAAAGGAAGCGCTCTTGCTTTTTGGTGTAAAGATATGAAGCCGCACGTCAATATACCGGTTTTTATACCTCACCTCGGCTGTCCCAATCAATGCGTTTTCTGTAATCAGCGAGCAATATCGGGCGCAAATGAATTTCATGCCGAGAGTGTGCGCGAAATTATAGACGGAGCGCTTTCAACCGTAAAGCTCGGTCAAGAGGCGGAAATAGCCTTTTTCGGCGGCTCTTTTACGGGAATAGAACGAAATCTTATGATTTCATTGCTTGAAATAGCAAAAGAATATAAAGACAAAAGAAAAGTATCTTCGATCCGACTTTCCACAAGGCCGGATTACATAGACGAAGAAATAATAGATATACTTAAAAAATACGGTGTTAAAACCGTAGAGCTCGGACTTCAGTCAAGCTCCGAGGACGTGCTTTCTCTCACTAAAAGAGGGCATGGTTTTGAGGCTGAAAAAGCGGCTTGCCGCATGATCGTCGACGCAGGCATCGAGCTTGTCGGTCAGATGATGATAGGGCTTCCCGACTCTGATCTTAAAAAAGAACTTGAGTGCGCTGATTTTATAATAAAATCAGGCGCTTCGGGCGCAAGAATATATCCCACCGTGGTTTTTTACGGAACAGAGCTTTGCGAAATGGCAAAATCGGGGAATTATCAGCCCCTCACGCTTGAAGACGCCGTGGAGCGCTCTGCCGCTGTTTTTGAAAAATTCTACGAATCCGGCGTTCAGGTTATAAGAATAGGGCTTCACGCCTCGGAAAATCTCACATCTCCCGAGGCTTGCTTTGCAGGGCCTAATCACCCGGCGCTCGGCGAGCTTGTTTTAAACGAGTTTTTTTACCGAAGAATTTCAAAAGAACTCAAAAAGCTTAACGCAAACGGCAAGCGCGTAAAAATTCTCGTTGCCGAGGGAGCTTTATCCAAAGCGGTCGGGCAAAAGCAGAAAAATAAAAAGAGATTAACTGTCGAATTTTCGGCAGACGTAATATTTTCGGAAAGCGATTCGCTTTCAAACTATGACTTTTTCGTTGAAACAGAAGAAAGGAAAAAGAGATGTACTTAAAAAGCCTTGAGCTTCACGGTTTTAAATCGTTCCCCAATAAAACGGTTCTTACCTTTGAGCGTGGCGCGACGGTTATCGTCGGACCTAACGGAAGCGGAAAATCCAACATATCGGACGCTATGCGTTGGGTTCTCGGCGAGCTTTCAAGCCGAAACCTCAGAGGTACGAAAATGGAGGACGTTATCTTCGGCGGTACAGATGACAGACGTCAGATGGGATTTGCCGAGGTTTCCGTAACCTTTGATAATACAGATCCCGAAAACAGGCTTGATTCGGAATACGACGAGGTCACGGTAACTCGCCGTTACTTCCGTACGGGTGAAAGTGAATATCTTATCAACAGACAGCCTAAGCGACTCAGAGATATATACGAGCTTTTCATGAATACAGGTGTCGGACGTGAGGGTTACTCCATCATAGGACAGGGTAAAGTTGCGGAAATCGTTTCCAAAAAGAGCGAAGAGCGCAGAACGATTTTTGAAGAAGCCGCAGGTATATCCAAATACCGACACAGAAAAGAAGAGGCTGAGAGAAAGCTTAAGCATACCCAGGAAAACCTTGACAGAGTAAAGGATATACTCTTTGAAATAGAAAGCCGTGTCGGCCCTCTTGAACAAGAGGCTGAAAAAGCAAAACGTGGACTTGCCATATCCGAAGAAAAGAAAAAGGCAGACGTATCGCTTTGGCTTTACGACACGAAGAAAATCCGTGACGATATAGAAGAGGCTGAAAAGGCTTATAAGCTTTCGCAAAACGAGCTTGATATTATCGACCAGATAAGAAGCGACCTCGAAGCGCAGCAAAGCGACCTTATTTATAAAACGCAGAGCAACAGACTTGCCTCCGAAGAGCTTATGAATAAGATAAGAGACGTAGACGCAAGAATGCACTCTCTTGATAATTCTTTAAGACTTGCGGAGCAGGATTTTTCACACTCTCTCGAATCAATTTCGGAGTGCAGAAAAAGAATAGAGGAGCTTGAAGAAAACCAAAAAACTCTTGCAGGCACGAAAGACGGATACGTCGCTACGAAGCTCTCCCTTGAAGAAGAGCTCAAAAATCTTCTTGACGAGCGCCTTACGTATCTTGCGGAGCAGCAAAGCCTCGAAGCCGAAATTAAAAAGGCGGATAAGGCTCTTGAAGACGCCCTCAACGATTTAACTATCGAAGAAAACGCCGCAACCGACCTTAAAATAAGAATAAACGTTCTTGAAAATGCAATCTCAAGCGGCGAAACGAAATCTGTCGATATAAAGAAAGAAATAGACAGCTATGAAGAGCGAGGAAAAACTCTTAAGGAAGAGGCTGACAGAAGCGAAAAGAACGCATCCGGATTTAAAACTCGCATAGCTGAAAAAGACGAGATTATCGCAAGCTCAAGCGAGAAAATAGAAGATTTGCAGGGCGAAAAGGAAGAAATCACCGAAACCCTCAATTCCTACACGCTTGAGAGAGATACTCTTCTTCACAGAGCCGACGCCCTTCAGAGAATGAACGATCATTTTGAAGGATACGAAGAGAGCATTAAGTTCATAATGCGTGAATACAAGGCCGGCAATTTAGGAAAAGACGGTGACGTCCACGGCCCTCTTTCAACTCTTATAAGCGTTGATAAGCGTTACGTTCTAGCTATTGAAACGGCTCTTGGACCGAGCATCAGAAATATAGTAGTTGAAAATGAAGAAACCGCTAAAGCGGGAATTAACGCTCTTAAGCGAGCAAATGCGGGCAGATGCACGTTCTATCCCATAAGCGCAATTCGCCCGATGAGTGAAACGGAGGAGATTAAAAAAGCTAAATCCATGCCCGGCTACGTCGGCCGCGCCGACACTCTTATCAAGTCCGACGCAAAATACCGTTCAATTATCGAATGGCTTCTTTTAAGAACGCTCGTTTTCGATAATATAGAAAACGCATCAAAGGTTGCTAAGGATTTGGGATATAAGGTTAAAATAGTAACCCTTGACGGACAGACAATCAATGCGGGCGGCGCTTTTTCGGGCGGTAGCGTAAGACGTGACAGCGGTATGCTTTCTCGCTCCAGCGAAATCGCCACTCTTAAGGATAATGCGGCATCTCTCGATAAAAAAATCGAAGAGTGCAATAAGGCTCTTGCTGAGATTCAGGATGAGCTTAAAGCAATTCAAGAAAATCTTCGTGATGCGGAGCAGGATAAAGAGCTTCTCCTTACTCTCTCTCGCAGTCAGTTTGCCGCGTTGGATAACGCAAACGCGCAGTACGAAGCAAACCGTAATATCGTTGAAAGACTTAAAGCGGATTATGAAAATCTCGAAAATCAGAAGCTTGAGGCTGACGACGAAATTTCAAAGCTCGGATTTGAATATAAAGCAAATCTTGAAAGAATTGAGGCTTTGAAGGCTTTCAGAGCCAAAAAAGCGGAGGAGCGCGGTATTGTCGACGAAAAATGCGACGAGTATATACAAAAGGCAAACGAAATATACATTAAGATAACCGAGCTTCGCAAGGACGTTGAAAACTACGAGAGAATGGCGGAGGACGTCAGCGTTCGTATTTCAGACCTCGAAGCAGAGAAAAACAGCCAGAATGCAAGAATTTCCGAGCTTTCTTCAAGACGCGACGGTATTGATTCCTTGAAGCTTGAAAGCCGCAAGGAATATGAAAGACTCGAAAAAGAGCTTCTTGAGCTTAACGCTGAAAGACGTGAGGTTGAAACGGGTAGCGACGAGTTCGAGAGGGAACTTAACTCTTTGCGTGAGAAAATCAAAGAGAAAAACTCAAGCCGTGATACCTTCTACGAAGCAATGATAAGAAACGAAAACCGTCTTAACGCATTGCAAACGGAGCAGGATAAGCTTGGCTCGAAGCTCCTTGACGAATATGAAATGACATATGAGGATGCGATAGCTCTCAACTATCCCCCTGTAACTCCCGAAAACAGAGATGAAATCGGCGCAATTCAGGCATCCTGTAAA